>DAOVZA010000111.1 GCA_030635405.1 Desulfocapsa sp. | reverse complement strand
GGTATAAAGAATAGTAAAACGATTGAAGACGCAGTTGATACTGCAAAACAATTTTTTGATACAGTCAAAGGAGGTAATAATGATTGAATTAGTTAAAAAGACACTATTAACTGGTGTTGGGGTAGCTGCCTTAACCAAGGAAAAAATTGAAGAAGTTGCCAAAGATTTTGTTGAAAAGGGTAAGATGACTGAACAGGAGGGCAGGGATCTGGTTGATGATCTTGTTAAGCGCTCTGATGAATCTCGAGTTGAGCTGCAAAAATTGATAGAAGGGAAGGTTCAGGCTATCCTGGAAAAAATGGATCTAGCTAAAAAAAGTGAAGTTGATGCTTTGAAAAATGAGATTGAAGAACTGCGTGGAGCCTTGCAAAACAAGGAGGCTTAAGAATACAAAAAAGAGGTTCTGATTTTATAATCAGAGCCTCTTTTTGTATGTTCTGTATTGTAGGTATGAGCTTTTAAGCAGCCTGTGGTTTTCTTCCTTTTCGATGGAAGTTTCCTTTGCGTTTCCCTTTGTAACCACTTTTCTTAGGCCCCTGTGACTTTGCCACCTCAATGGCAATAGTCTTTCCATTTATTTCAGAGCGTTGAAAGGCACCGAGTATTTGTGATGTATATCGGCTGTCTGCTTCAAGGGTCGCAGAATTACGTAATATTTCGATTTTCCCAATTTTAATTCTACCAACGTCCTGGATAGAATTAATTTTTCCAATTAGCCCTTGCGGCATGATTCCCTGCCGTCTTCCAACGTTTATAGCAAAAGTTGTGAAGGTACTTCTCGGATGTAAATCATTGCGGGAGTCTGGACTGTTTCGATCTCTTTGATTGCGTCCACCTTGCTGCTGTGAAGATTCGTTTAAATCAGATGCATTTTTGTAGTATTCAAGGAAGCGATTAAATTCAAGGGATACAAATTGTTTAATGAGAGCTTCCCTGTCAAAGTGAGCGAGTTTTTCGGCAATCTCTTCGTATAACGGATCAATCTGGTCGTGACTCACATTGACATTGATAACAGTATCAATCTGACTAACCAACTGTTTTCTACATATTTCAAATCCGGTAGGAACCTTACATTGAATAAATTTCTTCTGTATCTTGTTTTCGATCTGACGCAATCTGTATTGTTCCCTTGAGGCAATTATCGCCACCGAGGTTCCCTTGCGGCCAGCTCTTCCGGTTCGGCCACTACGATGGGTGTAGCCAGCTGTTTCATCAGGAAGATTGTAATTTATTACGTGGGTGAGATCATTAACATCAAGCCCCCTGGCGGCAACATCAGTGGCGACAAGAATTTGTATGTTTTTGAGTCTGAATTTACCCATAACCTGATCACGTTGAGCCTGTGAAAGGTCGCCATGAAGAGCGTCTGCACTATATCCATCCTGAATTAATTTATGTGCGATTTCATTGGTTTCTCTACGGGTTCTACAGAAGATAATTGAGTAAATGTCCGGGGTATTATCAACAATACGTTTTAAGGCAAGATAGCGGTTTTTGGGATGAACCATATAGTATTCATGACGAACATTGTCAGCACCCGCATTTTTTGTACCTATGGTGAGTTCGGTGGGGTTGGTCATATATTTCTTTGCAATTCTGGCAACTTCTTTTGGCATGGTTGCAGAGAAAAGCAGAGTGTTTTTTTCTTTTGGAGTATGGGCCAGGATTGCGGTGATTTCATCTTGAAATCCCATATTAAGCATCTCATCAGCTTCATCAAAAACAATATAATTGATGTTTGATAGATCAACAGCTTTACGATTAAGAAGATCCTTGAGACGCCCAGGAGTCGCAACGATGATTTGTACACCCTTTCGCAAACGGTTCATCTGCTGGTCAATCCTTGCACCACCATAAACCGGAAGAATACTCATTTTTGGGATGAATTTAGAGTATGCCTCAAGGTCTCTTGCGACCTGCATACAAAGCTCACGTGTTGGACAAAGTACCAATCCCTGTGTGTGACGTTTTGAAGGGTTCGCCCATTGAATGAGTGGAATACCAAAGGCGGCTGTCTTTCCTGTTCCAGTTTGTGCAAGACTAACCAGGTCAGTTTTCTCTTGAAGCATGAGTGGAATTACTTTTTCCTGAACAGGTGTTGGTTTGTCAAATCCAAGGGTTGCAATAGCTTTGAGGATATCTTCGTTAATGCCTAATTCTGTAAAATTTTTCATAATTATTCCGTCCTGATTACAAGATCTCAAAAATAAAAAAACTGTACAAGCCTAATCAGGAAGACTGCACAGTTGTTACGTGCTTTCATAATATATAAAAGTAATACTAATAATGGCTGTACTCTAGGTTGTATCGCGAATAAAGCAAGGGCTATTTTGAACAACTATAAAGAACCGAAAGTGTTTATCACCTGAACTTTTCGTATATTTTATTGGTAACAGAGGTGAGCTCCTGAAGCTTTAGAATGTGCAGAAGGAATCCATACATTGTTGCAGCAAAACCTATTATTAGAATAAGTATGGCACAAGCAGAAAGAAGTGAGCCATTTAATTGCTGGGCAAAAAATGCTCTGCTCCAAAGGAGAAATGCGGTCATTACAAATCCAGCAAGACTAATCTTTACAAGCGCTTTCATCAGATAACTAACCGAGTAACCACCGGTTTTTATATATAAAACAACGCTCAAAAATAGAAAATTAAGGATCATAGAGCAGGAAGTTGAAAGGGCTATGGCAAGATGCTGGTAGGTATCGATGGTTAAATTTATAATGAGTATGTTTGCCCCCACCGCAATGAATGAGGCAATAAGTGGATATTTTGTATCTTCAAGGGCATAAAAAACTGGAACCAGGATTTTATTTGATGAATAGGCAAAGAGGCCAATGGCATAAAGTGTCAGGGTGTTAGCAGTTGCCACTGTATCAAAAGCGGTGAAGGCACCTCGTTCAAATATTATATGGATGATCGGTTCAGCAAGTAACATCAGACCAATAGTCGCAGGAATTGTCAGGCTAAATACCATGGTGAGTGATGAAACCATGGTTTCCTTCATACCATTGATATCTTTTTTTGCAGCATGTCTAGCAAGAACAGGCATGGCGGCAATGGACAATGCAACCCCGAAAACACCGATGGGAAGCTGTACCAGTCTGAAGGCATAATTTAACCAGGAAACAGAACCTTCAACACAGGATGATGCAAAATTGGTATTTATAAAGATATTAATCTGCGTGGGGGAGAGACCAATAATTGCTGGGATCATCAGGGTGATAATTCGTTTAAGACCGGGATCTTTAATGCGTAGCCGTGGTGTGAATTTAAAACCGCATTTTAAAAGAGTAGGAAATTGTATGGAAAGCTGTAACAAACCGCCAAGAAGGGTTCCACAGGCCATTCCAATAATGGCAGGATAGCCAAATTTAGGAAGGATGAGTGCAAGGCTCACTCCGCCAACTATGGAGCCAAGATTGAAAAATGCTGATGCCATGGCAGGGACGAAAAATTTTCCCTTTGAATTAAGGATTCCCATTACAACAGCAGCCATGGAAATAAAAACAAGAAAGGGCATCATGATTCTTGTCAAAATTACGGTAAGTTCTTTCTTTCCATCAATGTTTGCAAAATCAGCAGCCAGAAGATTTACGAGTGGTTCTGCAAAGAAAATACCAACGAGGGTAAGTGCAGAGAGAAGCATTGCAAAAAAGACAAGGACATTTGAGGCAAGTTGCCACGTTTCTTCCTTGCTGCGATTGGTATCGTAATCAGTGAAAACCGTTATAAAAGCGGCAGACAATGCACCTTCTGCAAAAAGATCACGTAACAAATTAGGAATACGAAAGGCTACAACAAAAGCATCATAGGCAAGGCCAGCACCAAACATTCCTGCAAAGATCTGTTCTCTAACAAGTCCTAAAACACGACTGCACATAACTGCAATGGATACAGTACCAGCAGATTTTGCAATTTTGCCACTCTGTTTTGCTACTTTTTTCACGTATGGTCGGGGTGTTGAAGTGATACTAGGGAATATTGAAACGAATTTGCAATTGTACTGGTTTTTGAACACCATTGCCAGAGAAAGTACACTTCTTTTTTTTCTTTTAATTATTTATAGATATTGTCCAGGGATTTGGTGAACATCCTTGACTTTCATAGGAAATATTGAATATATGAATAGAGAAATATTTGAGATTATTCGGTGTTTAGCTGGAGCATTTGTACTTCTAAGAAATGTTTCTGGTCTTCCCCCGAAGTGACCATAGAGTAACCGTTATTTTCAAGGAGGTTTGCATGCAGGATATCAGTAAGATAAGAAACATCGCGATCATTGGGCACGGAAGTTGTGGTAAAACCTCTTTAGCTGAGGCCATGTTATTTACGGCCGGTAAGATTAAGCGTTTCGGGAAGGTGGATGACGGAAGTTCTGCACTTGATTTCGATGAAGAAGAAATTCAACGCAACGTCTCAATTAACACTTCTTTCCATAATTATTCCTGGCAAAAGCATGATGTGTACCTCATGGATACACCAGGTGATGATAACTTTATCAATGAAACCTACATGGCAACACAAGTTACCGATGGTGCTGTCTTTATAGTAGGTGCTGTGCTTGGTGTTAAGGGACAGACCATAAAATTTGCAGATTTTATTGTCGAAAGATCTCTTCCGTCGATCATCTTTATTAATAAACTTGATCGTGAGCGTGCCGATTTCTTCAGAACAATGGATCAAATAACTGATTCACTTCCGCTTACTCCTGTTATTTTACATCTTCCTATTGGTGAAGAAGGAATGTTTCGTGGTTTTGTTGATGTGATGAACGGCAAGGCCTTTTTGTTTGATACTGATGAGAAAGGAACTGTTACGGAGACAGATGTTCCTGCCGATATGGTGGATGACCTCGCAATGTATCGTGATGCAATGATGGAACAGGTTGCTGAAACAGACGATGATTTAATCGAAAAGTTTTTGGAAGATGGTGAACTTTCCACTGAAGATCTACAAGCTGGATTGAAAGTTGGTGTGATAAGTGGTGCTATTGTACCTGTCTATGTTGGTGCTGCGACCAAAAATTTTGGAACTGCTCCTCTTCTTGATGCAATAAATGATGTTATGCCATCCCCACTTGAGTGTTCTGCTGCTATGGGAGTTGATCCAAGTGGAGAGCCAGTTGAACGTCGGGCAACGGCTGAGGAAAAATTTTCTGCTCAGGTCTTTAAGACTATGGCTGATCCCTATGCCGGTCGTTTAACAATATTTAGAATTAACTCGGGAACTCTTTCGGGCGATACATTTTACAACAGCAATAAAGAAACCGATGAGCGCTTTGGACAGCTTTTTATTCCAGAAGGTAAGGAGCAAAAACCAATAGAGAGTGCATATCCTGGAATGATTGTGGCAGTTGCTAAACTTAAAGAAACTACAACTGGTGATACCCTTTGTGATGCCTCTGCCCCCATAGTCTACGATGATCTTGATGTTGTAAAACCGGTCATCTCCTATGCAATACGTGCAAGCAAAGGTGACGAAGAGAAACTCTTTTCATCCATTACCAGAATGCTTGATGAAGATCTCACTCTAAGACTTACAAGGGAAGAACAGACAGGCGAAGTATTATTTTCAGGTGTCGGCAAGGTTCATCTTGATGTGGTTGGAGCGCGAATTAAACGCAAGTTTGGTGTGGAAATGGAACTGTCCCTCCCTAAGGTTCCTTATAAAGAAACCATTCGAGGGTCTGCAACTGTTCAGGGTAAACATAAAAAACAGAGTGGTGGACGTGGTCAGTTTGGAGACTGTACCGTTGTTATCAGCCCTAACAATGGTCAAGGCTTTGAATTTGAAGACAAGATCGTTGGTGGTGTGATTCCACAGCAATACAGGCCTGCAGTTGAAAAAGGGATCGTTGAAGCCATGGAAAAAGGAGTTATGGCTGGGTACCCTGTTGTTGATATAAAAGTCAGCCTTATCGACGGATCATTTCATAATGTTGATTCATCTGAAATGGCATTTAAAATTGCCGGTTCACTAGCATTCAAAAAAGGTGCTCAGGAAGCAGGTCTTGTTCTGCTCGAACCATTTATGGATCTCACTATAATGGTTGGTAAAGATCATGTAGGTGATGTTATGGGTGATCTGAATTCCCGTCGTGGTAAAGTTATGGGAATGGATGCTGACAAAGGGAAAGAAATTATTAATGCGAAAGTTCCTCAGTCAGAGGTGCTTATGTATGCAGCTGACCTTACAGCAATGACTGGTGGCCTTGGAAAATTTAATATAAGCTTCTCTCACTACGAAGAAGTACCGTCCATGATTGCCGACAAAATTATAGCTGCCGGTCAGGACGCATAGTCTAATATAAATACTATGAAGATTGATACAGCTAGATTTACCTTTGGTGTACTCACCATGAGCGATAAAGGATCTCGTGGTGAGCGGGAAGATACCAGTGGGCCTCATCTGGTTGAGGTGTTTAATGGGTTAGGGTATCGGCAGGAGGCTTATGCCATTATTCCTGATAAAGCTGAAGGAATAACAGAAACGCTAATATCATGGGTGGATGAGAAGAAGATTGATCTTATTATCACCACTGGTGGAACAGGAGTGGCGCCAACGGACGTTACTCCTGAAGCAATGGGTGATGTTATTGAAAAGGAAATTCCAGGAATGGCTGAAGCCATGCGTGCTGAAAGCCTGAAAAAGACACCAAATGCAGTTCTTTCAAGAGGTAAAGCCGGCATTCGAGGAAGATCCTTGATTATTAATCTTCCAGGCAGTGAACGGGCAGCTCGTGAGAATATTGCCGTGTTAATACCTGCTATTGCACATGCTTTGGATAAAATTCAAGGCGGGACGAGTGATTGTGGAGTGGGGTGAATAGAATTTGTAAAAGTTTTTTCTGATCACTGCTAATGCTCAGCCAGTAACAGTTTTCTGGATCCCCGATAACAACCTTCGGGGATG
>DAOVZA010000280.1 GCA_030635405.1 Desulfocapsa sp. | reverse complement strand
TTCTTGTTCAAACAAATATCACTAATAACCATTGCTTTATCAATGGCTTTACACATATCGTAAATGGTCCGGGCTGTGTTTGACACTGCCGTCAAAGCCTCCATTTCTACGCCGGTTTTTCCTGTGATCCCCACGACAGCCTGAATTTCAATCTGGCGCTGTTCGTCATGATAGAAAAAATCGATGTTAATTTTGGTCACTGCTAGTGGATGACAAAGTGGAATCAATCCATCCACTTTCTTGGCAGCCATTATTCCGGCAACCCGAGCCACACCTAAGACATCCCCCTTAGCCATGGAGCCACTTTTCACAAGATCATATGCTTCCTGTGACAATGTAATTCTTCCACTAGCTGTTGCAACACGCTCGGTCTCAATTTTCTTGCTGACGTCCACCATAATGGCATTACCGTCAGCGTCAAAATGAGTCAGTTCCTGATTCTCAGACATAGCTCAAACCTTAGAGATCCTAATTGGATTCTTTTTCCTTTTTCCCAACCACTTCATGAAAAAGCTTAGAGAAGAAGCCTTCATTTTCTTCGTGTTGGCCATGTTTCTGACATAACTTATCGAAGTCTTCCAAGACCTTCTTCTGTTCGGCACAGAGATTAGTCGGTGTCTCTACCTGTAACTGCACGATCATATCGCCACGACTGCCACCCCGTAAACTGGGAACACCTTCCCGTTTCAGGGTAAAGCGATCAGCTGACTGACTACCCACTGGAATGCTTAACTTCTTCTTACCATGAATCGTTGGTACATCAACTTTACAACCAAGCGCTGCCTGAACCATGGAGATAGGAAATTCACAGTAGATGCTCTGTCGATCACGTTTAAAGAACTCATGTTCCTGAACATGAATGACAACATACAGATCTCCAGACGGGCCGCCACGACGACCACCTTCACCCTCTCCACGAAGACGCATCTGAGCTCCGGTGTCAACACCAGCAGGAATCTTTAAAGAAACTTTTTTGGACTTTGAAATTAATCCACTGCCATCACAATCGGTACAGGGGTCAGTTACAATTTCGCCCTCTCCATGACATTGCGGACAGTTTGATGACACCTGGAAAAAACCCTGGGAACGGATAACCTGACCGCGTCCATTACAACTCGGACAGGTCTGCCGTTTATGGCCAGGTCGACAGCCGCTACCTTCGCAGGTCCAGCAGGTATCACGCTTATTGATGTCCACTTCTTTAGCAAGACCGTGCACAGCTTCCATGAAAGTAATCTCTATATCATAGCGAAGATCATTTCCGGCTTGTGGCCCGTTACGACGACTCCGACTTCGACCGCCACCTCCGAAAAGGTCTCCGAAAAGATCACCAAGACCTGAGAACATGTCCTCAAAATTACTTGGTCCCTGATATCCGCTATTCTTCAGGCCATCATGGCCATAGGCATCATAGATTTTTCTTTTCTGGAGATCACTGAGAACCTCATAGGCCTCTGAACATTCCTTGAAAGACTCTTCAGCTGCCTTATCATCAGGGTTGCGATCCGGATGATACTTCATGGCAAGCTTACGATACGCTTTTTTGATTACGGTACCATCCGCATTTTTACTTACAGACAGAACTTCGTAATAACATTTTTGCATTTTATCTCTTACAACTATCTAGTATTCCGAAAAAGAACTCAAGCAGCAGCTTTTTCTTCTTCAGTATTTTCTGCTTCAACTTCCTCTGCTGCTTCTTCTTCAGCATCTGGTAAAGTTGCAATATTTTCAAAGGTAACTTTTTCAGCAGCTACTTCCCTAAGGGTCATAACCACTTCTTTATTTTTTCCTTCAACAAGGTAGGGTTCACCGTGTCTGTGCTGGCGAATCCGCTCAACTGCCAGATGCACAAGATCAAAACGTTTGTTTTCACCAACGGTTTCCAGACAATCTTCAACTGTAATTCTTGCCATTCATAAACCTCTATTCTTAGTACAGTAACGGTGTCTGTTAGCCAGCCACCTGAAAGTATTTATTAATTACTATTATTTAGTTTCAAAGGGATTTTTCAAAAGCATTGTCTCATCCCGATCCGGTCCTACGGACACTATAACTGGTTCAATTCCAGTGAAATCTTCTATGCGTTTGATGTAATCTTTTGCATTCACAGGCAGGTCTTCATACTCACGAACACCTGTAATATCTTCTTCCCAACCCGGCATCTCTTCGTATACAGGAGTAACCTTTGAGGCCTGATTGATATTAGAAGGCATGGCCGTTACTTTTTGGCCGTCAAGATCATAGGCATTTGCCATTTTGATGGTGGATTGACCACTTAAAACATCAAGTTTGGTAATTGCAAGTCCGGTTAAACCGTTTAAACGAGTAGCATCAGCTGCTACAACACCATCAAGCCAACCACATCTACGGGTACGACCTGTTGTGGCACCGATTTCTCCACCTTTTTGCTGCAGTTCACTGCCCACTGAGTCAAAAAGTTCTGTTGGAAAAGGTCCTTCACCCACACGAGTTGTGTATGCTTTTAAGATTCCGATAACAGAATCAATGTGTGCTGGTCCAAAGCCAGAGCCATTACAGGCATTACCGGCAATTGTATTTGAAGAGGTTAAAAAGGGATACGATACGTATTAATGAACAAGCTGTGTTCCTTTGGCACGTTCAAAAAGAATATGTTTTCCGGCTTTACGGGCAACATCGAGTTCCACAGAAACATTTCCAATATATGGACTCAGTTTTTCTGCAAACACCTGAAATTCAGCAAAGATAGTATCAAAAGATACAGGCGAGGAATTATATTTAGTGGTGAGCATAAAGTTATTCTCTTCCACATTTGCCTGAAGCTTGTCACGAAACAGAGATTCATCGAGCAGGTCACCAAGTTTAATTCCAGCACGACCAACTTTATCCATATAACAGGGACCAATGCCACGACCTGTTGTACCAATCTTTTTGCCTTCGGCAAGAGCTGCCTCTTTTGCGTTATCCATACTCTGATGATAGGGCATGATAAGGTGGGCATTTTCACTGATAATCAGACGTTCAGGAGTAACAGGCAAACCTTTTTCGTTCAGTTCGTTGATCTCTCCAAGGAGGACACCGGGATCAATAATCACCCCGTTTCCAATCATGCAACGCTTCTCTTCATACAGAATACCGGATGGAATAATATGAAAAACAAATTTTCTACCATTAACCACCAGTGTATGACCGGCATTATTTCCGCCCTGAAAACGGACAACACAGTCTGCATAACGAGTCAGAAGGTCAACGATTTTACCTTTACCTTCATCACCCCATTGAGTACCAACAACCACAACACTCGACATTTCCTATCTCCTGTTCACTCTCCTTTATTGCATCTTCACGATTGTTTTAAAAATTCTGAACAACACAAAAATGCACCCACCGTATTTCAACGGACAACCTCACCAATATAGTCAAACAACCTGCTAAAGTCAATCTTTTGAAGATCGTTATTCTGGAACCAGATTTAAAAAATCACTTTCACTATTTTTTCATAATTCCAGTTTGAGCCCTGATCCATCCGATTAAAAGCTCTTTATTGACACCCCATTGCAAATACCTTACATTTGCGTACACTAGCTGGATCATTTCAATTAGAAAATTTGGCTTTTGTTTACCTTGAAAATCTGAGGATTTATATGTTTGGAATTGGTTTACCTGAGTTTATTCTTATTCTTGCCCTGGCATTGATTGTTGTTGGGCCTGACAAATTACCAGACCTTGCCCGCTCTGTAGCCAAAGGAATACTTGATCTAAAGAAAACAGCCAACACTCTCAAAGAGAGTCTGACTGAAGAAGGAAATCCCTTTGATGAGATTAAGCCTGAACTTGAAAAAGCTGCAAAAGCACTAACTGATGATGTCTTAGGCAATAACAAAGATGATTGGTCTGGAAAAAACCGGGACAAGATTTACGATCCTAG
>DAOVZA010000120.1 GCA_030635405.1 Desulfocapsa sp. | reverse complement strand
TTTTTAGGTTGTGTCTTTTTCTCGATCGTTTCGTCTCAATATCTTATATGATTACTTCTAATGCTCATCCATTAACAGTTTTCTGGATCCCCGATAACAACCTTCGGGGATGACAGGACCTTGTAACATCTTGAAATTTAGGCCCATCACCATAAAGCCCACTGTCATCCCGAGTTTTTTTATCGGGAATCCAGTATTTTTTCTATTTCATATCAGTGGGTTGCAAATACGATGAAAATTAGCTGAGCATTAGTGGTAATCATAATCTCTTATGAAGAGCGGTAATGTGCTCGGGCCCAATACCGCAACAGCCACCAATGATTGTCGCACCTAGGCGACACCAGGTATCTACGAAAGAAAGATATCCCGCAGGATCGAGACTCTGGCGAATCTCTGACAAGGTTGAATTAGCTTGTGCATCCTTTTGTTGAGACGGGAACGCATTAGCGTAAGCCCCTATGGGCACATCTACGTTAAGACGTTTTAACTCCTGAATTGCCGTAACAATCGCCGGAGCCATGACTTCAGGTTGACTACAATTAAACAAGATAGCTGATACGCCCGAATCTATTACTGAATTTACGGCATTTGTCACTTTCTCACCAGATCGAAGGCGTGGTGTTTTATCTTGTGAGTCCTCACCATCTAACAGTGTAAAAGAGATCCATAATGGGCGATCATCATCCGAAAGTGCTTCTACCACTGCTTGAGCCTCTCTGATTGAGCTGGTAGTTTCAGCCAACCAGAAGTCGACATTCGGGCTGAGCGCATCTATGATTATTTTCAGCAGCTCTGGTGCCCGCTCAGGGATGAATAGGTCTGGTTCGTATGAACCAAAAAGCGGAGGTATTGAACCCGCTACCGTAATTCCAAAAGACGAAGCTACCTCATGTGCTAATCGCCCAGAAAGCTCCGTTAAGCTTGCCCCTTCATCTGCAAAGCGTTTTTCACCTATATGAAAAGGAACAACGGCGTAATTACTGGTTGTCAGAATGTCACTCCCAGCAGCGGAGAAAGCTATATGCACTTTTTTTACAAGATCAGATGCCTCCATAAGTGCAAGAGCAGACCATTCGGGTTGTCGAAATGGTGCTCCGATCCGTAACAGCTCTCGTCCCATTCCGCCGTCAAGAAGGGTAATATTAGATGAATTATTAGTATTTAACATGAGTTGTAATGTATATTCGAATAAATGAGCAACTACACTTCAAGGCTTTTCAGGTGAGCAAACATAAATTTTATCTGGCGATAGGAAAAATCGTTTCCGAGCTGTAACTTAACACTTTTAAATGTCTTTTCTTCAGCTGTTTCAATCCCTTCTGTAATCTTTCTTTGCAACTCTTCTGATAAAAACTTATCAACGGATAATTCACCAGTCTCCACAAAGAAACAGAGATGCCCTTCAATAGTTGTATTGGCAAGGACGCGTTCTGTGGCTATCTCTTCAATACTTTTCCCATCTTTAAATAGAGCAAAGCTAATATCCTTAGTACTGCCCTGCTCAGAAACAGATTTTTCGGGCTGCGCCTTTTTTTCCGGAAGAAAAACAGCTTCTATGCCCTCTTTCTTTCGATACGCACTCACGTGCGACACAATATCTTTGCCGTAATTTTCAATGGTTTTTTTACCAACACCTGGTATTGCCTGTAGTTCTTTTAGACTCCCGGGCAGACAGACTACAATCTGAATCAAAACTCTCTGGTAAAGCACCTGAAACCTGGCGACATCAAGCTCTGTTGCCTTCGCAGTTCTCCAGGTCCTAAGCGTTTCAAATAGTTCGGGATGATCAATGTCAGACTCAGTATACACAGGAGTCTGCAGCTTTTTTACTTTTGATGGCTTAAAATCAATTTCTGCAGCTGACACTGCACGCAGATAATCGTTTGGTGAAAACTCATTTTCACAGCACTGTATTCCTGCTGTTCTGATCCCTATCTCTTTTCTACAATTATTGAGAACATTATTAATCTTCTTTCGCAGTTCCTTATTATCCGTTTCAAAGTGTAAAGTCTGCACACTCTCATCAAAGATTGCTGAAATCTTCTCCTGAAACCAGCTCGAGGCCTTATTGAGCCGCTCAAGAATATGTTTGTCACTCTCAGGCAGACTACGGTCTTCAAAAATCGTCCAAAGCTGATTTCTGAAATTCTCACCGACTGTAAAAATTGATTCCACGGCCTGCTGTTCAACAAGTACCATATCACCCGTACCCGATAGCTGAATCACATTTCCATTGCGGGTAAGCAGATGCACAAGAAAACCAAGGCGTTTAGAGAGCAGAGTGAAATCAAAGCACTCATACAATAACTTTTGCTGATAACTGATTTTGGCTGCAAGAAGCATCTCTTCAGAGGGAGGATTCCTACGGCCATGATCGTCAAATTTGAGAACAGCTCGATCAGTTTTAACACCTTTCACTGCTATGGGTGAGCTAAGCACCAATCCTTCAAGAGTCCGGCAACGACTGAGCGCAACATATACCTGTCCATGAGTAAAAGCTGCCTGAGCATCGATGATTGCACGTTCAAATGTCAGCCCCTGGCTCTTGTGGATAGTGATGGCCCATGCAAGTTTTAATGGATACTGTTCGAACTTGCCGACAATCTCCTCTTCAATTTCTTTATTGGCTTCATTAATCGTGTACTTGATATTTTCCCAGCTGACCAGATTCACTTCAATCTCTTCAACATCCCCCGGGCACAGTACAAATATAGTTTTACCGATAACGGCAGTAATCTTCCCAATTTTACCGTTATAATATGCTTTTTCAGGAGATGGATCATTACGCACAAACATTACCTGTGCACCCTTTTTCAAACGCAACTGCAAGAGTGTTGGGAAAATCTGCTCAGGAAAATCTCCTGCAATTTCAGCATTAAAAAGAAAGTTCTTTCCAGATAACTCCTTTAATCGTGACTGATTAAGAGATTCAGCACTGGCATTATGGGTAGTAAGAGTGATGTAGCCCTCTTCTTCATCCGGTGTAAAGTCATCAATAAAACGTTCGTTCAAGCCAGAGATACTTTGGTCATCCAATCTGTTTTCACGAACACAGTTCAACATTTCAATGAAATCAACGTCAGATTGACGATAGATATGTTTCAGTTCTATTGTGAGAAGTTCCGTTTGTAAAAACACCTTACTTGAGAAAAAATAGACGGAGTCATAATGTTTCTGCAGCAAACTCCACTCATGCTGTTTAGCAACGGGTGAAAGCTGATGCAGATCACCAATCATTAGCAACTGCACTCCGCCAAAGGGTTGATCATTATGACGATGACGACGCAGAGTTGCATCCACAGCGTCAAGCAGATCAGCTCGTACCATACTGATTTCATCTATCACCAGCAGATCCAGACTTTGTATTATCTGTATTTTTTCTTTGGAAAAACGGAACTGACGTTGATTATTGCGTTCATAGGCATCACTTCCAGGAACGTAGGGTCCAAAAGGAAGCTGAAAAAAGGAATGCAGAGTAACTCCGCCGGCGTTCATTGCAGCCACTCCCGTGGGAGCTGTAATGATCATTCGTTTAGGAGTTTGCTCCTGAAGAGTATGAAGAAATGTAGTCTTACCAGTACCCGCTTTTCCTGTCAGGAAAATATTACTTCCGGTGTACTGAATAAAGTCACTTACAAGCTGCAGTTCACGGTTTTTAGAAGGCATAAAAGAGTAAGAAAAACTGCTATGCTATTTTGAGATAACTTCTTAGGATTTTTGCAAGAAGTGGAGCAACGGAATAGATTTCAAGCAAGTCGTCACTTACACGGCCGGGATAACTGTCTGAGCCGATAACTTTTGTAATATTACTATCAACAAAACGCTGACGTGCATCTCCTGCCATTACAAGATGGGTGGCAAGAACGGCAATCCCAGAAGCACCAGCTTCCATACAACGTTCTGCTGTTTGAATAATAGAGCCACCTGTGCGAATCATATCATCACAGATCACAGCAGTCTTTCCCTGCACAACACTTGAAACCTGACTAACAATGGTTTTATCGGTATCATAACGATCCTTGTCAGCAGCAGTATGAGAACACTGAAGAAGACTTGCCAGTTTTGCAACCTGTTTAGAAAACCCGTAATCGGGAGAAACAAGTACAAACTCTCCAAGATCCAAGGTTTTCAGATGCTCAACAACCAGCTCACCTGTCCAAATATGTTTCGTTGAAACCTCGCCACCGTGAGCATGAAGAACAGCCTCAGAATGAAGATCCACAAAGGCGACATAATCAGGACGTGCCCGATAAATCTGACGCGTCCTGGTAACACCCTTAGGAATCTCAAACGATCCTCGTTTGGCTCTCTCCATGGTGGAGTAACCAAGGTAAGGGATCACCACATTAACGCTTGCTGCGTTAAAATACTGTCCCCCCTGAATAAGATCCATCAATTCCTGATGTGATCCTTCAGTGTGAGTACTGGCAATGATAATAAGAGTTTTCCCGGCAATATCCTCCGGAAAGGCATGATAATTTTCACCGTCTGCAAACAGCTTACGCTCCATATGGGTAAAGTCAAGACCAAGAGCTGCTGCTACTTTTATCCCTATATCGGTGGAGGCCTGATTGGCCACCACCACATATTCAGTACTCGCTTTCATTACAGGGCCGCAACGATGGCATCACCCATGGCAGCTGTATTCACAGTCTTTGCCGGGTCAATTGCGATATCAGCGGTATGAATCCCCTGATCGAGTGTACTTTCAACTGCTTTATCAATGGCATCTGCGGCATCATCAAGGCCAAGGCTATACCGAAGCATCATCGAAGCCGAAAGAATCTGAGCAATTGGATTGGCAATACCTTTTCCTGCGATATCAGGAGCTGAGCCACCAGCTGGTTCATACATACCAAATTTGTCTTTGTTAAGACTGGCAGAGGCAAGTAATCCCATGGAACCTGTCAGCATGGCAGACTCATCGGAGATGATATCACCAAACATATTGCCGCAAAGCATTACATCAAACTGGTGAGGATCACGTACAAGCTGCATGGTGGCGTTATCAATATAGAGATGTGCAAGTTCCACATCTGGATAGTCTTTAGCTATCTCTGTCACCACTTCACGCCAGAGCACCATGGTGGTGAGAACGTTTGCTTTATCAATGGAAGTTACTTTTTTGCTACGTAACCTTGCTGCCTCAAAAGCCATACGGGTGATTCGTTCAATTTCAGATCTTTTATATACCATGGTGTCATAGGCCATTTCATCAGGCCCTTCACCTTCACGCCCCTTTGGAGTTCCGAAATAAATGCCTGAAGTAAGTTCACGCACACAAAGAATATCAAATCCATCTTTTACGATATCAGCACGCAGTGGACATGCGGCAGTGAGAGATTTAAATACGCGAGCAGGACGAAGATTACAAAACAGATCAAAATGTTTTCTAAGAGGTAACAATGCAGCACGTTCCGGTTGCTGTTCGGGAGGAAGATTTTCCCATTTAGGGCCGCCAACCGAACCAAAAAGAATGGCATCACTGTTTTCACAGAGTGTCAAAGTAGAAGCAGGAAGCGCTTCACCATGATTATCAATGGCAAGACCACCAACATCAGCATCTTCATAGCTCAGTTCAAAATTAAACTTTTTTTGAGCTGCATCAAGAACTTTTATGGCCTCTGCCATTACTTCCGGGCCGATACCATCACCTGCTAGAATTGCTATTTTTTTCATTTAATCACCGTATTCATTGCATACAGATTTCAGCCTGTACTATTTTAGAGAAAATTCTTTTTTTCAATCCACTATTTTTAGCAAATCCGTTCTCATTTGACCAGTCTTAAAAAAATATGCTCATTATTTGACTCTTCCCCTCTGATTTTGATAAAGTAGATTAAGTGGTTTATTTCAAACAAGATAAACAAGACTGAATACCTTTATCAAAAACTCCTGAGCCGGAGAATTAAAGTTGCTAAAATTTTTCATCTTTTTTCTTATACTCTTTACTTACTCACCTGCAATGGCCAGTGATCCAATACTGACCCTGGGAGTATTTCCAAGACGGAGTCCTGAGAGAACCTATGAAGCATTCACTCCATTAGCAGAGCAACTCAGTTTAAAAATTGGGCGGCGGGTAACCCTCGATATAAGTAATACTTTTGAAGAATTCTGGCATAAATTGTCGACGAACGCCTTTGATATAATCCATTGCAACCAGTACCACTATCTTAAAGCCAAAAGAGATTATAATTTTGAGCTGATAGCCACCAATGTAGAATTTGGTAAAACAACCATTGCCGGAGCAATCACGGTCAGAAAAGATTCCGGCTTTAATTCCATTACTGACCTTAAGGGAAAAACAATTATTTTTGGTGGTGATCCCAATGCAATGCAGGGTTACATTATTATCACTTATCTCCTAAGACAGGCTGGTCTTCAATCCGGTGACTATGAAGAGATTTTTGCAATCACTCCATCCAATGCCGTATTAGCCACATATTTTCAGCTAGCCGATGCAGCGGGAGCAGCAGGCCGAGATCCTCCACAAGATCATTGCGCTCTCTGGGCTCAAGGATGCTTACGTGTGGTGGGCGGTGACGCGCGGCCTGCCGCCCATGGGCCGCCGTGACATGATCGATCCGCAGAAGTTCGAGCCCCGCTTCTACGCCTTCGCATCCCCCTTCGTGTGGCTGGCGGATGACGATCAGCGCGCACGCG
>DAOVZA010000160.1 GCA_030635405.1 Desulfocapsa sp. | reverse complement strand
AGTAAAGGGGAGTTTTGCAAGATCGCCAAGAGACTGGATGTCTTCGGGTTTTACCCCTGCCGTATCCATCTGCTCACGATAGGGTTCAACGGTGTTATAGACCCGTTCCACCAGATGCTGCAGACGTTTCAGCTGAATAGACTCCAGCCCCACCCGCGGCAGGGTTTCCATCTCCTCTTCCCAATATAATGTCATAGCCTACTCTCCAAATTATATACTTACTTACGCAGTAATTTTTCTGCCTGCTGCAAATGCTTTCAGATTTACTTCACGGAACCGTTCTGGAATTCGAGTGTTAATGATATTTTCATACACTTCAACATCCATGGGCAAAAAGGCTGACATGGCGCCAACCATTACAATATTCGCAGCTTTTACTTCACCCGCATCACGCGCAATATCAAAGGCATCAACACTAACCACTTGAATACCCTTTGAACTGATGGCATCGAGCACATCTGCCGGATACGGGATCTGTCCCATGGCCACTGCAGGTGGTTTGATTTGCTGCGTATTTACAATCACCTTGCTTTCAGCATGAAGATAGGGAAGATAGCGTGCCGCTTCCATCATCTCAAAAGAAATCAGGATATCTGCCTTGCCTGGTTCAATGAGCGGAGAATACACCTTATCGCCATAACGCAACTGGGCCGTAACCGATCCACCACGCTGAGCCATACCATGTACTTCGCTTTTCTTAGCATCATAGCCCGCTGCAAGGAGAGCATAGGCTGTCACTTCACTGGCAAGCAGAATCCCCTGCCCACCCACTCCGGAAAAAAGAATATTACCTGTTGCTGCCATTGTCTATTCTCCTTCCCTGTTAATTGCTTCAAATTTACAAAGGGCTGCACACTGACCGCAACCGTTGCATTGAACTTCATTAATCACAGCAAAACCCTTCTGTTTCTCTTTATAGCCTTTGGCCACAGCCTCTTCGGGAGTGATTTTTGTCCAGCTGATGGCGGGACAACCAAGTTTCACACAGGCCATACAGCCAGCACAATTATCCGTGTTGGTTGAATAAGGATTATGCGGTGCATTTTTAATTTCAGGTAGAAGCACACAGGGTGCTCTTGAGATGACCACTGTCATTTCATCAAGTTCAAGTGCAGTTTTTATGGCCTTTTTACATTCTGCAATATCATGGGGATTTACAGTTTCCACATGATTAACACCAACCGCTCTACAAAGTGCTTCAAGGTCGATGGCATTGGCAGCCTCTCCCTTAATGTTACAGCCGGAAGCGGGATTATTCTGCTGTCCGGTCATGGCGGTAATCCTGTTATCAAGGATAATGAGGAGTGTTTTGGAATCATTGTAAACTGAATTCATCAGCCCGTTGATTCCCGTATGACAAAAGGTGGAATCACCAATCACAGAGACTATTTTTCCTTTTCCTTCTTCACCGAGTGCCTTGGCCATACCATGGGCAATTGTAACTGATGCGCCCATACATACACAGGAGTCCATGGCTGATAATGGTGGCAAGAACCCAAGAGTGTAACAACCGATATCACCTGACACAAAGATATCTTTTATCTTGGAGAGATTAAAGAAGACTCCGCGATGAGGACAACCGGCACACATATTTGGTGGCCGCATGGGAAGTTCTGCTGGAGCAAACAGCTCAGGAGCAGAATCCGGATCGATGGATGTCCTAACTATGGAGGTGTTTAACTCGCCCTGGCTTGGGATCAGATCCTTACCATGACACTCAACGCCCATGGCCTTGATGTGATGCTCAAGGAATGGATCAAGTTCTTCCACAACAAATAACTCATCAACACTTGCTGCAAATTCTTTAATCTTTTTCTCAGGCAACGGCCAGCTCATGCCAAGTTTTAATACTGTGGCTTCAGGAAATGCCTCTTTCACGTAGAGATACGCTACGCCACCCGTGATAAAACCACGTTTGGTGTCACCCGGTTCAATTTTATTAAAGGCATCGCTTTCTGCTACTTCCCTCAGCTGTGCCATGCGTTCTTCAACAACTTTACGACGATTCCTGGCATTCCCGGGAAGCATAACGATCTTTGCAGGTGCTTTTTCTATGCCACAGGTTGCGGCAGACTCACGCATATCACCTTTAGTGAGTACTCCTTTCACATGCGCCACACGAGTGGTTATGCGAAACATAACAGGAGTATCAAACTTCTCTGAGAGATCAAAGGCATCCTTAAGAAGCTCTTTTGCCTCTGCAGGTTCAGATGGTTCGAGCATGGGAAGCTTAGCTGCATAAGCATAGTTGCGATTATCCTGCTCGTTCTGAGAGGAATGCATTTCAGGATCATCGGCAGTGAGTACAACCAGACCACCACGAACACCTGTATATGCAGCAGTGAATAATGGATCTGCGGCAACATTTACACCAACATGCTTCATTGTTGCAAAGGCTCTTACACCTGCAAAAGAGGCTCCGATGGCAACTTCAAGACCAACTTTTTCGTTTGGAGCCCATTCGGTATACACACCTTTATATTTGGAGAGATTCTCCATGATCTCTGTGGATGGTGTTCCGGGATAGCCCGAGGCAACCTTAACTCCTGCCTCATAAGCTGCCATTGCAATGGCTTCGTTTCCGGACATCCAGAGTGAATTACTGTCTGTCACTTTTTCACCTGTTACTGTTTAAGGTTTCTTCAAAAATATATTTTGGCAATTCGAACAATATAGAATTTTACTCAATCCTCAATGACTACCATTTATTAAACACTACAAAAGGCATTCAAAATATGTCAAAGTACTCTGAAAACTGGGCATCAAGCAAGTATTTTCTCATTTTAGAAAATCGAATATTTTATGCATTTTCCACAAATGCTTCATGATATTTTAGCTAAACCAGAGGCAATCACCTTTCAACTACTGGAAGTTTCTAGAGTTTACTCTCATTTGCAACAGACCTGCTTCAAATCAATGTGTAAAAAAAACTTGACGAACCGTGCGTTCAGCGCTACGAATTGCCAGAGATTCCTAACTGAATCACCATTCAGTCTATTTATATATATCTTTTTTTTTAGAGACCACACTTATTAATCCTCTACAAAATGAGTCCACACTTATGTTTCTAGCAAAAATTTTTCCATTTCTACGCTGGTTCAAGGGGTACAAGGGAGAATCATTTAAATTAGACCTGGTTGCCGGTATCACCGTTGCCATGGTCCTGATTCCCCAGTCAATGGCCTATGCACAGCTCGCAGGTCTTCCGGCGTACTACGGTCTTTATGCAGCGTTTCTTCCACCAATGGTGGCAGCGCTCTTTGGATCCAGTCGTCAGCTTGGTACCGGCCCCGTTGCCGTTGTATCACTCATGTCAGCGGCATCACTTGAGCCACTGGCCACTGCGGGCTCTCCAGAGTTCATTGCCTACTCAATCGTTCTTGCGCTCGTTGTTGGTATCTTTCAGTTTTCCCTTGGCGTTCTGCGTCTCGGGATGGTGGTAAATTTCCTTTCCCATCCGGTTATCAACGGTTTCACAAACGCAGCAGCTATTATTATCGCATCGTCTCAGTTTTCTAAGTTCTTTGGCGTTTACGTTGATAAAGCTCCTCACCATTATGAAACCATGCTGCGGGTGGCACAGGCTGCGATGGATTTCACACACATACCGACCCTGATCTATGCGATCTCGGCGGTAACCATCATGGCCCTGTTGAAGAAATTTGCGCCACGGGTTCCCAATGTACTTGTGGCAGTCCTTATAACCACGCTTATTTCCTACTTCACCAGTTTTAATCATGATGCAACCGTTGATGTTACGGCCATCGAATCACACGGTGTTTCAGAAACCATTCAGGAATTCAACCACGCAACAAATCTCATCGAGCAACACGGACAGGATCGTGCGAACCTTGGTAATACTGCAGATGACTTACGAACTGCAGAATCTGGTGCCGGTCACGGTGGACCATCCATTGAGTTGATCAAAATGCAAAGTGAGATAGCAATCCTCACCAACCATATGGATCATGCAAAGGAAGAAGCACATCAACTTCGTAAAGGCCTCAGACATCTGAAATTTGAAGCAGTCATCGAGGGTGATAACTACACATTCTATCCCAAGGGAGAGATCCCCACAGGTATAGAAACAGATGGTAATATCTGGCGTCTGAAAGTGAAGAACAAACCACTCGATAGCACTCAATTAACCATGATGGGTGGTGGCGCTATTGTTGGTAAGGTTCCTAAAGGCTTGCCTTCAATTGCAATGCCGGATCTCACCATGAAGAGTTTTTTGAAGCTCCTGCCCACAGCAATTATTATCTCACTCTTAGGTTTTATGGAAGCTATTGCCATTGCTAAAGCCATGGCTGCAAAAACCGGTCAGAAGATTGATGCCAATCAGGAATTAATTGGCCAGGGACTGGCAAATATTTTTGGATCCATGGGCTCAAGCTATGCAGTTTCGGGATCATTCTCCCGTTCTGCTGTTAACCTTGCAGCCGGGGCTGTCTCCGGGATATCTTCGGTGATCACTTCCATCATGGTTGTTATCACCCTGCTCTTCTTCACCCCTCTGCTCTATCATCTCCCACAGGCAACTCTCGCTGCAGTAATCATGATGGCAGTTATCGGGCTTGTGAATATTAAGGGTTTTGTCCATGCCTGGCATGCACAAAGATATGATGGAATCATCTCAGTATTAAGTTTTCTGGTAACACTTTACTTTGCTCCACATCTGGACAAAGGTATCATGGTTGGTTTTGTACTCTCCATGGGAGTATTTCTTTATAAATCAATGCGTCCTGTTGTTGCCGAACTTTCAATGCATGAAGATAAGGTGCTGAAGAGTGCTGAGCATTATCGTCTCAAAGGCTGTCGACATATTTCAGTTGTCCGTTTTGACGGCTCTCTGTTCTTTGCCAACGCCAGTTATCTTGATGAGCAGGTTGCCAAGTTCAGAACTGAACACCCTGATCTTCGTTATATCCTGCTTGATGCCAAGGGCATTAATGACATGGATGCATCCGGTGAAGAGGCACTTGCCATGATTGTTGATCGGCTTCGTGCTGCAAAACTCGGTTTTGCCATGTGCGGTGTTAAAGGCCAGGTTATGGCTGTTATGGAACGAACTCATCTGCTGGAGAAGATCGGAATGGATCACATGTACCCCGATACGGAATCAGCTGTTGCTGACATTGTAACTAAGGTTCATACAAACACTGATCTTCCTGAAAATGGATGTAAGAACTGCCCGTTGACCAAATATATACCTGTATAAATACAGGTTATTTCAACTAAGCAAAAAGGCCGCCATCTCGTTATACGAGGTGACGGCCTTTTTTGTGATCCTGATTTTCTCTTTTTTAAGTATCTAACTGTTCCAGCTTTTCCTGAGCGGTTTCCCATTTTACATACCAGCGATCAAGTCTTCCCTTGCACTCGTCATACTCGGTTGAAGTTGATAGCCAGGCTTCTTGATCCTGATAAAGATCAGGATCTGCCATCTGAGCCTCAAGGTCTGTTTTCTGTACATCAAGCTGTTCCACCATTTTCTCTGCTTCTTCAGCCCTCTTCTTCCAGGGCCCCACTTTCTTGTTTCTTTCCTGACGTTTTAATGCATCCTGTTTTCGCTGTTCTTTTTTCGAAAGTTGTGCTTTAGAGCTTTTCGAAACGGTGGATGTTTTTGTAACCTTAACTTTATCCTTTTTGCCACTAAGTTTTTCGGCTTCTGCCTCAATTTTCAGCAAATAATCACTGATATTCCCCTCATACACAGTTAACTTTCCGTCTCTAACCT
>DAOVZA010000126.1 GCA_030635405.1 Desulfocapsa sp. | reverse complement strand
TGAGATATCTGATAGTGGTAAGCACCTCATGGCACTCCTAAACGACCTGCTTGATCTGGCCAAACTCGAATCAGGCAAGATGGCTTACAGTATGAAAAAGCAGGATATGTGGCCCTATATTGTTTCTATTATCGATCAATTTCAGCCAGCAATTGAAGAAAAAAACATGACACTTACGACAAATTCTCCGACCATGCCTTTAACCACACACTTTGACACTGAACGAATCAGTCAGGTGCTACGTAACCTGCTTTCCAATAGTGTT
Organism: Desulfocapsa sp.; assembly: GCA_030635405.1. Next base: position 6,234 of record DAOVZA010000126.1, on the reverse strand, counting down.
AAATACAACAAAGAAGGTGGAGATATCTATGTTGAAGCAACAACCGAAACGATGACCATCAACGGACTCAGAAAACCAGCAATAAGAGTGTCAATCACTGATCATGGTGTTGGTATTCCTGAAGAGGAACTGGAAACCATTTTTGAAAAATTTGTGCAGAGTACCAAAACAAAAACCGGAGCTGGAGGTGTGGGCCTCGGACTTGCTATCTGTAAACAGATCATTGAGGATCATGACGGAAAGATCATGGTGCAGAACAATCCTGACCGCGGTGCAACCTTTTCATTTATCTGCCCTGTTATTTAGCGAACCGGCATAGAAGATTTTCCCTGGAAAAAGATCCCGGATTTGATAATATTTGTTTCCAAAAATCATTACAATCGGCCAAACACCGCAATATGAATACGGTTTGCCATAAAAAGAAAGTGGTAGAAAAAAAAGAAAAAATAGCGTATTTTTCATTCGTTCCTGTAGGTAAACTAACGGCTGACTAGCATAGTCACAGATTTTAATCCCGTTAGCAAACACAACCCTTCACACATACATTTACGACAACTTATGAAAATCACAAATCTTTTATCACTTTTTTTCATCGCGCTACTGCTATCCGGCTGTTTCTCAAATACAGATAAATACAAGGGGCTCAGATTCCCTCAAACGAGCAGTAGTGATATCACATTTCAGGAACAGAGTATTCCTGCCGAATGCACAGCATTCGCCCATCTCCTGATGAACACCAAAACAGGGTCTACGGGAAAAGAGATTGGTGCTGCCATGCACAAAGAAGCTGAGGAAAAAGGTGCTGATCTTATTTTGGTGGGAATGGCAAGAGAGCTGAGCGATGAAGACTTCGACACGGATCGCTTTGACTACTATGGCCCACAGTACGCCTATAATTTTGACAGGACATGGCTGGGCTGGAAATTTGGTTTTAGCGAGTGGACTGATGCCGGTGATCTGGTAGGTTTAGGTGCTGACGTATGGAACAACACAGAGCCAGTGTTCGATAATAGCGTACTGGTGCAGGCTGTATTTCTTCAGTGCAATTAGTAACGCCAGTTACCTGATGGGGTCTTTCACAGGAAAACCCTATAAAGCATCGACATTTTCTTTTACCCAGGCTTCACATTCATCAAAGGCAGCCTGTAGCTCTTCGATACGGCCACTTAACTCTATGACCTCTCCATCACGGGCAAGATGTTCAAGTTCAAGAGCAATATTTGAAATTCGCCACGCAAAAAGAGTGGCACTGGCTCCTTTCATGCCATGACAGACTTCCCTGAGTGCCTCACTGTCGCAAGCTTCAATGCCATCCTGCAAATCAGCGATCCATCTTGGCCCGCTCTTCTGATGCAAATGCAGGAGAAGCTCTCTCACAATTACATTATTCCCGTTGCAATTATTCTTAAGACGATCCAAATCAAGGATAATATCCGGCCGGTCAGATACTGTTGAACTCTTTACTTCCATGTATCACTGTTCCCTATTCAGCATTGCTGGTTAAATCTAATATAAAAAAATATTTATAGCCTACCATACGGCACGCATACCTTCCTGTTTCCGTAGATTATCGATCCTTCTTTCCAGATCAATACGCCATTCAGCATGAATCCTTGCAGCGGAAGGAGCAATAAGTTCAGGAAGTCCATAAACCAGTCTGTCTGCTGCCCTACTGGCTTCAATCACTGCCTCAATGGAACGAGCACCGAACTTGTAACGACTGAGAAGGAGGCGTAGCAAGAGCCCTGATGTTTTCCGTGCAGCTTTTTTCCAATGAGTATCCATCTGGTGCGCAATAATAAAGGCACGTTTTAGCAATATACGACGTAACTCTTCAAGATCTTCACTGGTGGCTGAATCACGCAGAAGAATATCTGGAATTTCAATACCATCAATATCAAGCACAACACGCAGTCGACTCATAAAGTCAGGAATCTTTAAGGTTTTCATCATAGCAAGAGCTTTTTTATCACTTGGATCCAGAAGTTTTTCCATCCCACTCCAGCTTGCCTTAACTCCACCCGCAAAAACAAAGATTGCACGACCGATAAAATATGGAATTCCATTCACATAGGTAACGCCATCCTGCATGGAGGGAAGAAAATAGCGAAGGTAGCCAAACTCATGCCCGTCATAACGACAATCAAACTCATCCCAGAATACAATGGGAACCTTCCCGCGGGCAACCGCGGCACGAACAGGCTCTATGGCAGAATTTATCTCATTTGGAGAAGCAAACTGAGTAAGATTAAACTCAAAAAAGTCAAAGGGATCACCTTCAAATCGCTCCGAAATTACGCGAGCCACCTCTTTTACCGCAAAGGATTTCCCTGATCCAGGAGGACCAAAGACCCCAAGACAAAGAGGACGAAGCACGCTTTCTTTCGAAACATACGAATCCATAACATTCTGCAGAGTTATCACAGGATCAATCTCAGCAGGATCTGTTGTTCGTAAATGTCCAACTTGAAAGATCGGTAAGTTTCCGAAACCATTCTTGCGGTTTACTTCCTCCTTCAGATCATGTAAAACAGAAACAATTTCATCCATATAGCCGTGGGTTCCGCCAATGGCCTCATGATCCATAGATGGAGATTTTTTTCGAAAGTAAAAGAAACTCCTCAGTGCTCTTTTTTTCTCTTCAGACCAGATTTGAGAAGCAACAAGATCAAGCACCACCTCAAAATCAGCAGAAAGAGGCGGGAGTTCAAAGAATGCAGGATCTTTACCATCGTTCATGAAGGAACAGGCATAGCCTCCCGGAAAACTTTTGGCAAAATCAAGATTTGGAAACTCAAGTGTCTCCTTAAAATAATAGCCATGTCGATACAAAAGATCCCAGTTATTAAGAACCCGCTTTGAAAAATCGTAGAAATAATTTCTGCTGAAATCAAACTCACCAAAACGCATGGTATCCATTGCAAGCATTGCAGGCAGCAGGGTGTCATAACAGGGAACGGAACCACGCTGACGAGGAGAGCTTTTCTCTGGCAGGCATCCTTTCCGATGCCTGAAAAAAATTGCATCAGGCCCGATATAAAGCACACCGTGTGGGAACATTTCCACCACTATATGACACAAAAAGCGTGACTTTTTTTCATCCCAAAGTCCCACCTCACTTGTCCGTAAAGCTCGAAGACACATGGCAACAATGGTTTCCCAGTTGACAGAACAATCCATCTCCATACGGGTGGTTTCAAGGTCTGAAAGCCTGCAGAAAAGGACAAAACGCTCACCAAGCAATTTGGCCCAGTCTCCCCAATAGGCAACACTGATTCCCATGGCGATGGCCCAGAGATTTGGATTGCGATCAAGATCCTCCTGTTTAAATTCTGGTGGATGACCGGAATCATCAATGACAATTAATCCGTCATTATTGGAGAAAAATTCCCTGTTTGAATCATCTATTACAAAATCTTCAGCAGTGCTGGCCCTGCCGCCAGCGGGCAGATACTGGTTGACCATAAACCATCCATGGTCAGCCCTATCCACATTAGTACCTTTATACTTTCTAAATATATGAAAAATAACCTTCTGGGCTCCATAGGTCAAAGAGTTAATCCGTGGATTCAAATCAGATTCAGCCACATAGGAGGTCAGCCAGGTGAGGAGCTGTTCCAGACGACCATATTCAACGGACACATCACCCGCCATAAGTTCAATATGATCACCAGGGTTATATCCATAGGCTGGAAGGTTTCCCTCCTCGAGTAAACTAACCTGCTTGATAGGCAAATTACGGATTTTGACGTTGGAGCCGAGCAGAGTTATTGTTTTTTGATCTTTTTCAGACATAATCCCTCATACCGGTGGAGGTAAAAACAACAAAGGAGGCCGAAGCCTCCTAAGATACAATATAACGTTTCCGGATTTATAATAAATCCATTTTATCAAGCGCAAAAACTGCGCCCTTATAGGAAACTATAACAACGGCTACATAGCCAAGTAATATTACAGCTGTCATGAATTTCTCCTTTTAGTTATGGGGGATTCAAAGTGAATCCCCCATACTTAAATATTCATTAATTAGTATGCTTCGTGATCCAGTGCGTCTTCCATTGACAATTTCTTGGAATCCATCTTTTTCCAGAGATAAGCGACGTATGCAACAAGGACGGGAATGAACAACGCCACGTATGTCATAATTCTCAGGGTATACTCACTTGATGATGCATTATAAATTGTGAGACTCGACTGTAGATCAAAGGTCGAAGGATAAAATGCTGTGGAATTAAACGCGGGCAGACAAAGCACACACAACCCAACAAGCACTGTTCCAAGCCCTGCAGGCCAGATACCTTTAGAACTTCCTTTTTTAGCACTAAGAAGTACTCCCCAGATCACCAGTCCAAGTCCGCCAAGCAGAAAGAGAAGGAGATGAGGAAGAGCAAAGAGGTTAAAGAGATATTTAAAAGATACCATGGAGACCACACCATCTTCATCCACACCAAATCCTTTTCGCAACAGGATTGAAACAACAACATAGAGCAAAAATGGAAGCGAACAGACAAAACTTGACCAGACTGCTTTTCGTAATCTTTGTTCCAGGTCTGCTGCTTCACTAAAATCGATATTATTCAGCAGATACAGTGCACCAAGTACTCTTGCATTGAATACAAGAAAGAGCCCAAGTGACAGATTAAACAGTGAAAAAGCGGCTTCAAGACCACGGAGGTTAATACCACCCAAAGTGTATTGCCAAGTAACCTGATTCATATCATTCAACGAGAAAGCAGATCCTGTATAAAAGGTACCAACTGCAGCACCAATTAACAGAACGCCAACAGATCCGTTAATAAACATAAACGTTTCATAGGTTTTAGCGCCCCATACATTAGCAGGTTTTGTACGATACTCATAACTCACAGCCTGAATAATAAAGGTGAAAAGAATAAGTATCCACACCCAGTATGCACCACCAAAACTTGTGGAATAAAATTTTGGAAAGGATGCAAAAAGAGCACCACCAAAAAGAACCAAAGTGGTAAAAGGAAGTTCCCATTTTCGACCAAGAGAGTTCACTACAAGCGCGCTTTCATCTTCTGTTTTTGTAACCTGCCAAAGCAGTGTCTGACCGCCCTGAACAAAGGTGAGAAAAAGAAAGACTGCGCCAACGATGGAACAGATAATCCACCAGAGTTGCTGTAAAGTTGTATAATCTAAATTTGATATCATTATCAGTGGCCCTCCGGTCCAAGTGCAATCTGTTTCAGCATAATGGATATTTCAGCAATCAAAAGCACAGCAAAGACTACTGCAAACATTGCAAATGTGATCTGAACAGAAGTGGTGGAAAGATTTGTTGTTGCAATCTTCACCGGCATGAGTCCCTGAATTGCCCAGGGCTGACGACCGACCTCCGCTGTAACCCAACCAGCTTGCTGAGCAAGCAGTCCAAGAAGGCCTGTGAAAAGACCCACTGGCAGTAACCAGCGCTGTTTTGTAATGGTTCCCTTATATATAAAGAAAAGAAATGCTCCGAAAATCACGGGAAAAAGTGATCCCAGGATAGCCATTATATGAAAGGAGTTAAAAACAATATTCACTGGTGGTACAGCTTCTTCAGGAGTATCAAGATAGCCATATCCCATATATTGTTTATTCTCATCAAAGCGTACAAGAGCAGCATCTGCAGCAGCGTCATCCTTATCTCTTCTTGCCTGTTTGAAAGCAGCAAGATCAGCAAGAGCAAGTTTTCCTTTCTCCATCATGGTGTTTACACCCATGACATTCTCTTCTTCATTTCCATAGACGAGATCATCAATTCCAGGAACAAAGGAGCCTGGCTCACGATTCGCAAGTATGGACAAAACCTGAGGAATTTTCACTTCAAACAAAAAAGCATCCTGAACATCACCAGGAACTTTTGTGTCATTTATAATTCCCATGGCCACAATTGGTGCACCACGCTGGCCCTTGTAAAGACCTTCCATGGCAGCAAGCTTCATTGGCTGTTTCTGAGCAACTTCATACGCCGCCTCATCACCTGTAAATCCAACAAAGGTGGATGCGACAAGTCCGAACACTGAAGCCACAACGATTGACTTCTTGGCCATTTCCACGTGTCTTCCCTTGATCAAGTACCAGCAGGAAACCGTGAGTACAAAGGCAGACGCCATTACAAAACCGGAAGAGGAGGTGTGGGTAAATTTAGAAACTGCGACAGGATTAAAGACAACTTCCGCAAAGCTCTCCATCTCAAAACGAGCAGTATCAGGATTGAACGCCATTCCT
>DAOVZA010000051.1 GCA_030635405.1 Desulfocapsa sp. | reverse complement strand
GATTCGTAATCAGTAGGTCCGCAGTTCGAGTCTGCGCATCGGCTTCAGTAAAATCAAAGGCTTAGTTGGCGTTTATTGACTAAGCCTTTTTTGTCCTGCGCCACAGGTAGCCCTTAGGGTAGCCCTTTCTTAGATCCCGCAAGCCTTTGCTATCCCTCCTTTAAGTGTTCAAGTATTAGAATTCCTGCATTTGCCGTAAAAATAAGCAGTTTTACCGATACATATTATAGGTATAAAATTGCTTGACACGTTCATAATATTCCAGTACTTACTATACAGTAGTAGTTAAATCTTCAATGTTTATCACAGGTTGAGTTGAAAGGAGGCAGGTCATGGAACAAAATCAGATTATTAGAGCACCGGAGGTTATCGCAATGGTGGGTATGAGTAGGACAACTCTTTGGCGGATGGAACGGGAAGGAACTTTCCCAAAAAGACTACAGCTTTCTACTAGGAATGTCGGCTGGAAAAGAGCTTCAGTTGAGCAATGGATTCAGGAACGAAAGGAAGTTGCATGAAAAAATTATAAAGCCCACCAGACACAAAAACCATCACGAAAAATAGCCGGTATTTGTGTCACTGGTGGGTAGCTACTCGAAATCAATAAAAATGGCTAGATTTGCTCTGGCAGCTTCACAGCACTGCTTCAGGTGTAAATTATGACTGATGAAACAAAACAGCTATTGCTGCAATTTCAACAATATATGAAAATGAAAGTCGTTTACGGTTATGATCAAATTCTGATTATATGCAAACAAACTCCAGAAGAATTAAAAAACTATTAACTGGAGACGTAATTGACGAGCTCAAAAAACTGTCGTCCACCTTCCAAATATTGGGTCAAGTTTCAGACGAGGCATGGAAATTTGGATATCGATCCTTAGTCAACCTTGTCAATCCATCTAAAAGATGTCTCCGTATTTTACGGAAAAACCAAAAGTATCTAAAACGCTATGCAATAATAAGGGTTGAACTTGCACAGGATGTCCCAATACATTCTCTTGATCATGGTGATCTTTACACGGAAATGCTAAATAGAATCACCTGTAAAAGATGGGGAAAGGAAAATTATTGTTATCGACAAGAAGAGCATGAGCAAGATCACCTACCCCAACCTCCTGTGGCGGCAAATTTCCAACCTCCATCATTCCTTTACCTTTGAGAATATAATATCTCTCAACAACACCCTTAAGTCTATGCCAACAAGTGGTCACTCCAGGTTCTACTCTCGCCTGTGCAATTGATACATCTGGATCGTCAGGGGTATTGGATAATTCTGTGATGTAGCACTTTTCAGGAGTGTAGAATTCGGCAATGGTGTCTTGACCAGTGAAAAACCTTAGCACGGGGCCGTTTGATGGTCATTTTGGAGCCGAGTTAGAGATCGCAGTGAAAAAAATTCAGAGACGCAGCAATCTTGAGGTCGACGGAGTTGTAGGGCCTGCAACCTTACGAGCCCTTGTGCTTTACTAGCGTGGTGCATTATTGTCGTAAACTATCTTTGCATTATGCTTTCTGGTTGCAAAGATAGTTTACGTTGCGTTATGTCTGGGTGCAGATTTTTTAATTGGTCAGGCACTAACTATTATCAATTAATATTGATTTGTTGATTCTTAATTTTAATGATGATATGTGTGTGGTATATGTTTTTCTGGTATAAACCATTATTTATCGAATATCTATTTGGAAAGTAGGAAATTTCGTTTTAATTTTACCGGGAGTAGGAGTTGTTATGAAAAAGATTTTTATCTTGCTTGTCATTCTCGTTATGTCTGCTTTTAGTGGTGCAGTTCACGCTTTAGACCTAACTCCTCCACCCGGATTATGCTCTGTGTTCATTTCACCTGCTAGCCATACTTTCAGCAAAACGGCGGGCAGTACTACTGTATCTATCACTTCTACCTGTGATAGCTGGGCTGTGACAAAAAGTGATACCTGGATAACCGTATCAAAAACAAGTGGTTCTTATAATGGTACTGTTAATGTGGGGGTTTTGGCAAATCCCAGTACATTTTCACGAACCGGGACGGTCTCAATAGCTGGTCATACCTTCACGGTTGAACAGCAGGGAAATGTAATGGTTTTCTGTGGCTGGAGTATCTCGCCCACAAGTCATAACTTCAGCAGTGAGGCTGGCAGTATAACAGTCGGTGTTGAGAGTAATTGCGATTGGCCGGTCAGCAAAAGCCAAAGCTGGATAACGTTGTCAACAACCAGTGGTTCCGGTAGTGGTACTGTGTCGGTTGGAGTTGAGGAGAACACCAACTACTTTGCTCGAACCGGAACGGTGACGATAGGCGGGGTACTGGGCCAGACGTTTACGGTTCAGCAATCCGGGAAAATTATGTGTCTTCTCACATCTTACAGTATATCACCGACAAACCATACTTTTAGCGGCTTAGCTAGCTCAACCAATGTAACTGTTACAAGTGCTGCGGGTTGCACGTGGACGGCCGGAACCAGCGATAACTGGATAACGGTAACCCCAACCAGCGGCTCCAGCAATGGAACCGTGACGGTGAGCGTTTTGGCAAACGCCAGCGGTGGAGCTCGAAATGGAACGGCGACAATAGCTGGCAAGACCTTCTATGTGACGCAGAATGCTATGGTTGTAATTTCTTATCAATATCAATACTTTGTCCCATATTTCATTAATGACAATGGTAAATGGAGTGGTCTTGCCTTGAGTAACGCCAGTAATGCTCACCAGGCAAATGTAAAAATTGTGGCAAATGCAGCGAATGGGAACCTTTTAGATACAAATTATGAGATACTTCCGGCCAGCGGTCAAATACCTCTGGTGATAACTGCGATAGGTTCTGGATGGTTGCGTGTTAGTTCGGATCAAACATTGTCAGGCCTTTCCTTTTTGGGTTACGGAGATTTGATGGCTGACATCCCTTTTGCCAGCAATCTCGAACAAAACCTTGTTGTTCCCCATTATGCTCAGGATGCTACGTGGGACACGACTCTTATGATTTGTAATCCGGCGCAGAGCAGCGTGACTGTGAATATAATACTGGTTGACGAACAAGGACATATGGTGGCCCAACAAAGCGTGGTAATAGTCGCCAATGGTAGTGACAAATATTTGTTAAGTGATTTGTTTAGTTCGCAATCAGCGCTATCCGGTAAGATATACCTTCAGGCAACTTCGGGAATATGCGCTTTCGCGCTTTATAGCAATACAAAGAATAACGGCACCTATTTTGCCGGAATTAATAGTGTTCCCGAAAGCTACATAATTAAGTAGTGGTCGGCCGAAAACCGGCAATTTTCCTGATTGCTGCGTTAGGCTCAAATTTTAATCCTAGGAATACCTAGTGTATGCTCGTGGTTAAAATCTTCACCTGCCTTGCGCCCAAGAAAATTATCAAGTTTTCGGTCAGGCATTAAGTAGAGTTTCCTCAGAAAGTCAGGAGTTCACAATCACCCCTGTTGTCATCTGGGGTGGCTCTGACATCAAATTATCTCCCAACCCGGATGAAGTCGCATCAATCCATAGAGTTCCAGTTAGAGAATTTGTGCGAGAGGGTACACCAATCTTCGAGTCTATACCCGAAAGTGAAAATCCGGTCATCCTTATGCCGATAGGTTACAGTTGGATTGTAGCCCCAACCCCAGCTGTTCTTTATCAGTTCCGTGAAGTGGTGATAAATGGTTGTCTTGAGTTACGGGTCGCTCACTTTGAACAACCTTATTTTGCTTGGCATTAAACCAAAGGATAGTACCAATAAATTACTGATCTACAGCCACTCAAAAAGCCCCTGCTTCACTCATCAAAGAAATAATAGCCTTGGCTAGTTGACGGTAGCCAGATGCATTGAGATGAACAGTATCAGATTTCATTTGTGGATCGCGCTCTAACTCAGATAACATGTCCGCTTGCAATGGGATATTGAAATCTTGAGCAACACGAGCATAAAAATCTGGAACTTTGCCCCAAACACTGAATTTAGGAACCGCAACCAAAACCACATCAGCACCAGATTCTTTAACATCTGATACCATTTTACGCAGATTGGCTTCTGCTTGTTGTAAAGACACACAGACTTAAGACCGCTATTCCCAATCTCTGACAATAATGCCCTGCTGAATTTAACCTCTTATGAATGGATAAATAAAGTCTGCATCTACAGCGGCATAGTGGGGGCTATATTGTACTTTTTGGTTAGACTGATGGTTGTAAAATCTAGCCATAAACTGACATGAAAAAAATATTATGCCAACCTACTCTACCCTAAAATCCCGCCAACGAAAAGAACGCCATCAATATGGTGAATATCTTAGCGTCCGGGTTCACAGAGCCTTAAGCTGGCTGAATAGAGCTGAGCAATGTGAAGATGAAAATGACGCTAAAGTAATTTTTCTCTGGATTGCTTTTAACGCTGCATACGCAAATGACATTAAACCTGAATACCGTCCCAGAGAACATGAGCTATTTTATCTTTTCCTTGAGCGACTATGCCAGTTTGACGACAAAAACAGATTAGAAAAGATTGTCTGGGTGGATTTCCCAAAAAGTATTCACGTACTGCTGAATAACCAATATATCTTCCAACCATATTGGGATTATCTGAACAATAAAATTGATGAAAGCACATGGAAATCTCGATTTTCAACGTAACGATATTTTTTAAGGACTAATATGCCACAAAAAAAAGCAGACCAATATTTATCAACCCTCATAACCCTTACCATCTTTTACACTATTTTCATCCTAGGCTCTTTTCCAGTACTGGCTACTGATACCGGAGAAACCCGTTACGTCTCTGATAAAATCAAGATATATACCCGAGCCGGGGCGGGAACCGAATTCAAACTAATAGCCCCCCTGTTTACAGGAGAAGAAGTCACTTTGCTCAATGAGAAAAAAAACAACTGGATTCACATAGAGCATGGCAGAGGTCGTCGAGGCTGGATCCAAGAGCGTTTTCTGACATCTGTTGAACCGGACGCTAAACTCCTACTGAAAGCCAACACCAAAATTAAACAACTAGAACAAAGTAAAGAAAAAATTATTTATCGAACTGAAATCAACGATAAGCAACGCAAACATAATACTGACCTAACCCTAGAAGTCAAAGAATTACGCAAAAAACTTAATAAAGTAGAAATAGAAAATAAAACGTTACAAGATGATTCAGCAAATTTCTTGGAGTTACAAAATGAGTACAAGAAACTACTCGCCGAAAAACAGGCCCATCGAATGGGCAACAATAAAGTCAATCAAGAAAGAAGCAATAAAAACCCGATTATAAAGAATATGGGGTCAAAATCATGGGCTTTAATCATAGGTATTTCCAGTTATCAAAAATCAGACCAACACAACTTATCTGATCTGATTTTTGCAGACGATGATGCTAAAGAATTCGAACTTACCCTCCTGAACCTTAACTGGAATAAAAGCCACATTAAACTTCTTACTAACGAAAAGGCAACTCAAAGAAATATAATGATAGCACTTGAGTCGTGGCTATCAAAAGCTGGGTCCAATGATCAAATAATTTTATTTTGGTCAGGCCATGGTTACCCTGATCCAGAAAACCCTGAGAAAGTCTACTTTGCTTGTTATGATACTGATATTTCAATTCCAGCGACAGGCTATCGCATGGACAAAGTCAGGGCAGCATTGGAAGAAAGAAAATCAAAAAATGTAATTCTTTTTGCAGATACATGCCATGCAGGGAAACTTATTACTCGTGGAATACGGGGTATCTCCATCATTCCACAAATTGACAAAATGACAAAAGAGCAAAATGTCCCAAAAGGTTGGGTGTTTATGGTCGGTGCAGACACAGACCGCGAGGCTATTGAACATACTTCATGGGCAAATGGGGCTTTCACACATTCTTTGATTAAGGGTTTAAACGGTGCCGCAGACGGGTTTCAAAGTGCTGGAATGAAAGACGGCATTATAACAATGGGAGAATTGAAAGATTTCATGAAAACGTCAATGCCTGACGAAACCTTGAACGTCCTCGGCGTGGCCAAACACCCTGTGATTACTACAAGTACTGGAGATCCCAACATCTGGAATATGACGCTACAGTTGGAACAATAAATATATCTTCCAACCCTATTGAGATCATCTGAATAATAAAATAACTGAAGAAATATGGAAATCTCGATTTTCAAGAGCAAAATCTTCAGCCAATTCAGCTTTAGGAAAGAGAGATACACCAGGGGTACTGGAGATAGTTCTATCCCGTGTCTACACCCTGAGAAATCAACTTTTACATGGTGGGTCAACTTGGAATAGTCGGGTTAATCGTGATCAGATGAGAGATTGTGCAAAATTCATGAAATGCTTGGTGCCGGTGGTTATTGAAATCATGATGGACAATGCCGGTGAGTTGTGGGGGCAGCCGTGTTATCCGATGGTTGGGTGAAACATCTACCCGCTCTAAAATAGGTATACCAATTTTTCCAAAAATCTATGGTCATGGGTAAAGTAGTGAAAGAAAAAGCTGTAGCAATTACAGTTCTCGGCAGTGGAAGTAAAGGTAATGCCACACTCATCCACACTAAGAATTCGGCTCTGCTTATCGATGCCGGATTCAGTCGCAAAGATATGCTCAACAGGTTTTCCATCATGGGCATTGATACTTCAATCGTTAAAGGTCTTCTAATTACACATGATCATAGTGATCACGTAAAAGGAGCCCGACTGATTGCAGACCATCTCGAAATCCATACCCATGCCACCTGCATACCGGCAGATGATACACAAGCAAGACAACAGTTTGGTACTAAACCAACAAAATTTTCCCCAGGAGATGAATTTGTCATCGATAGTTTCAACGTACAATCATTTCCTGTACCTCATGATGGTACTAACCCTGTCGGTTTCATTATTCAGGTTGAAGATAAACGAATCGGAATTGCCACAGACCTCGGCCATATCTCTAATCTTACCAAATCGTGTCTTTCTGGATGTGATGCACTCGTTATCGAATGCAATCATGACATCTCTATGCTCCAAGAGTCTGGACGCCCATGGTCACTGAAAAAACGTATTATGGGTAAATTCGGGCACCTAAACAATACCGATACAATTAGCGCTTTTGATGAACTTGTTCACAAACGCACACAAACAATAATACTGTTTCACCTAAGCAACGAATGTAACTGTCCAATAAAAGTTGCTGAACTAGCAAAAAACAAGCTTAAAGAGTTAGGGAGAAGCGACATCAATCTTCAAATAGCACGCCAGCACGAGCCACTAAATACCATTTGGGTTACGTAGGAATTTGAACAATACCTTCGGAGACCGTTAAAAACGGTTCTCACTGAAAGGCTAAACTATCAAATCATATTTTGCTACACAAGGGACAAATTCGACCGCTAAATGATTATAACAACCTTACAGGTAAACAACAATGGCCAACACTATTCCAACTCGTGATGACACCCTAAAACTCCTCCATGAATACAACCAAAGCGACAGTCTACGAAAACATGCTTACGCTGTTGAAGGGGTTATGCGCTACTTTGCTAAGAAGAATGGCGAGGATGAAGAGAAATGGGGAATAATCGGCCTGATTCATGACTTGGATTACGAAAAATTCCCAGACCAACACTGCACCAAAACGAAAGAAATACTTGAAGAGCATAACTGGCCAGAGGAATATATCCGCGCTGTGGTTTCCCACGGATGGGGAATATGTTCGGACGTGGAGCCAAGAAACACTTTGGAGAAAACACTTTATGCCATTGATGAGTTAACCGGATTGATCGCTGCCAATGCTATGGTCAGACCATCAAAGAGTGTTATGGATATGACTGTAAAATCAGTTAAGAAGAAATGGAAATCACCTGCCTTCGCTGCCGGTGTCGATCGATCCATCATTAAGAAGGGTGCCGAAATGCTTGGAGTAGAAATCGGTGAGCTTATTGAAGACACCATAATGGGAATGCGGGAAGTCGCAGAAGAAATAGGATTGAAAGGAAATCTAAATTGAGCATGGAACTATCACTTAATCAATCAGCTCTCATTCTTGAAGAATCTGAGGATGGCGCAATAACCGTTAATGTTGCGTCAGAAAATATGGACGGCCTGACCGGAGCTTTATGCCAGGCGATTGCAACCAAATTGATGCAGGATGAGGGGTTTCGGGAAGAGTTGATGGAGATAGTTGGGATATAATATATGACCTTTACGTTTATTACCATTCCCTCTTCAAATGTTTAGTACTCATTATTTCAGCTGCTTTATCAATCATAACTTGGAACTAAAAATATGTCGTTAGAAATTAAACACTCAAATATGAACCGTGGAATTTTTTTAGCAATATTTCTTTTGGTAATCTCAGCGTTCTTTGCCTTTGTTTTTGATGTAAGAAACGTCTCCGCCGGATCTTGGTGTCAAGCTTGTTCAGGTCGATCTCTACTAGGTGCCATATCCCATCCTTTGTACTCTGATTTTTTAGCCAACTGAGTATAGTCTTGAGTCGACATTAGGGTATTCGCCATCCAGTAAAAGCCCCTCAAGATGGCATTCTATGACTTCTTTTGCCTGCTGTAGGGACTGCAGCCATAGATGTGCCGGCACTGAAACAACCGGGAAGATCGGGAACAATGACGCCGAAATCTGAATCATTATCTTTGTGAATGACTACTGGGTAAGGGTGCGCATGGCTGTTACTCCAAGGCGTGGATTACACCGCCACAGCATGGGCGGTGTATTTCACTTCTGATTTAATTTTAACCATAGATTTATCTTGTGCAATATCTAAATCATAGTCCATTTGTAACCCCATCCAGAATCGGGAAGAGTTGCCGAAATAGAGAGACAGGCGAAGGGCTGTATCAGCGGTGATACTTCGCTTGCCGTTCACGATCTCGTTAATCCTTCGTGGAGCAACACATAGTTCACGGGCGATTTGATTCTGACTGAGCTTAAAAGGTTTTAAAAACTCTTCATTCAAGACAGTACCGGGATGAAGCGGGGGAATTTTATTTTTACTCATGGGGTTACCTCTCAATGATAGTCAACAATCTCAACTTTTTGGGCGTTGTTGTCATTCCAGACAAAGCAGACGCGCCGGGTTATCCCTTTCTGTTTATGATTCAGAATATCATCAACAACCGAACCAGAACCTAATCGCGCCAGGCCGGTGGCTGCTGATGTTCTCAGGTCGTGCGCGGTAAATTGAGCAACACCTTGTTCCTGCATGGCCGGTTAGATTATTCGT
>DAOVZA010000090.1 GCA_030635405.1 Desulfocapsa sp. | reverse complement strand
CCGGAAAAAGCAGCCTGCTGATCAAGAATTATACGATGAGCAAGCACGTTCACTGCTATCTCCTGAATATGATCAGGTGTTACAAAATCAAGTCCATCAAAAAGAGCAAGAGTTCTGGAAATATTCATTAAAGCCAGTGAGCCACGTGGACTTGCTCCAAGTCGAACACCTTCGGCTTCACGGGTTGCACCCACTATATCAACGCAGTATCGCTGTAATTCTTCACAGATTTGAACCTGGTGCACCTGTCGTTTCAGCCAGAGCAGGTCTTCACGGCTAATACATGAGGAAATACTATCCAATGGATGTGCAACAGCCTGATCAGCAAGCATTGCAGCCTCATCGGAGGCCTCGATGTATCCCAGACTGAACTTGAGTGCAAAACGATCCATCTGTGCCTCGGGCAGGGGATAGGTACCATGAGATTCAATGGGGTTTTGAGTGGCAAGAACAAAAAAGATATCACCCAGTGTGTGTAAATCACCATCAACACTCACCTGTCCTTCACCCATTGCCTCTAGCAATGCGGATTGAGTACGGGGAGATGCCCGATTAATCTCATCTGCCAGAATAATATCTCCAAAAACAGGTCCTGGATGAAAATGAAAAGTATTGTCGCTCGGATCAAGAATCGAGACCCCCATAATGTCTGATGGCAACAGATCTGGGGTAAACTGAATACGTTTAAAATTAAGATCAACCGTTTTAGCAAGAGCCTTGGCCATGGTAGTTTTACCGGTACCTGGGTAGTCTTCAAGCAGAACATGCCCTCCACTTACAAATCCGGCTAACAGCTTTCGAATAGCCGTTTTTTGCCCTCGTATAACAAGGTTTATAGGGGCACTCAGTTGTTCATATAATTGAGATCCTTTAGTATGGACCATATTATTTTCTGACATGGAATATTCTCCATTAAACAGGGGAGATTACAGGTGGGATTAATACGTTTAACTTTCAAGAATACCATTGAAGTGAAAAGAGAGGAATGGCAATTATCAAAAACAGGAGAATAAGATCATTCTGACAATCGAACACAGTTTCTTCCGCCTTCCTTAGCGTCATAGAGAAGATCATCCGATAGTTTTGTCATTTCTTCAAGAGAATCAGCTATCACAGTACAAACACCGATCGATATTGTTACACTTATACTACCCTGGCCATTATCAAATAGAATTGGCGTATTTTCAATTTGGTCTCGTATCTCATCAAAGAGTTTTTCAGCCTGTGATATTTCCATATCTGCAGCAAGGACACAAAACTCCTCTCCACCAAAACGAGCTACGATATCCGTTTCCAGCATTTTACTTTGAATAATGGTTGAAACCTGCTGGATAACAAGATCCCCAACATCATGTCCATGAGTATCATTCACTTTTTTGAAGAAATCGATATCCATCATGGCACAAATCAAGTTCACCCCATCTCGATGAGAGTTGGAAAGCATCACCTCACCGGCATCAAAGAAATGACGGCGATTATAGAGTCCAGTGAGAAAATCCCGGATTGCTGCCTCTCTGATTTGGGCAATAAGGTCTATGGTTTCAACACAGTTATTCACCCGAGAATAGAACTCCTCAACCTGAAAGGAATCTTTCATCATTACATCGTTGGCCCCGCTCTTGAGGAATCGTACTCCAAGACCTCTATTGTCACTTGATGAAAGTCCTATAATTGCAAGATTTTCCTGCGAATGTTTCGTTCTCACTTTCTGACAGAGATGAAAGCCATCCATTTGAGGCAGATCAGAGTCAGTAATTACAAGTTGGATATCTGGATGTTTATCAAGAATTTGTAAAGCTTCTTCACCATCCCTCGCAGTTACCACCCTGAATTTTTGTATATAAAGCAACTCGGCAAGTTTACTTCGAAAATCGTTGGACTGATCGACAATCATGGCGATGGTATTTTCATTCTTTTCAAGACGTCTTATTGCAGCAATAATATAATCTAAACTATTTGGATCATCCTTTAAAATATAGTCGGCTACTTGTTTTTCCCACATTTTCTCCCGCACATCATCACTCATATTGCTGGTGAAAACAAATGATGTAATACCACGACCGATGACATGATCAATGACTTCTCCATTAGGAGCATCTGGAAGATTTAGATCCAGCAAAGCCATGGTAAAGTTATTGTTGGCCTCATCAAGCATCTTGAGTGTTTCAGCAAGGGATTTGGCCCAAAATACTTGAATATCAAATTCTTTTTCTATTCTGGCCTTCGTCATACGGCCAAACATTACGCTGTCTTCAACCAATAAAATCTGTTTCATAGATGCTCTCGTTCAAAAAAAATAATATCGACATAATTTAATCAAATTATGTCAGTTTTGTGTCCAAAACACAAAGAAAATTATGATTACGTATAAATCTCAGCCATTTTTTTCAGGGATGATCAGTCTGTGAATACCAGCTTTTATTGTTCACCTAACAACGCTATAAAGCAATACTCATGCCATTTTCAATGCCATACGATGGAGAAACATGTACTAACATACCGGTCAGTTGTCTGAGAGTCGAAGAAATGAAAGGATTAAAGAGAATCGAAAGAGTCTATAAAATTAGACAGTGTCTAATTTTATAGACTGAGATTTTGGGTTGGAATGTCGGATTTTGCAATCATTTTAATTGCAGAGCGAACTGAAAAGAAGGGCTTCGTAATTTTATAATCTACTCAACCAGATGAGCCCATTCCTTAGTACCAAACCAGTAATGATGACGCTCTTCCAGCCAACCTTCATGAGTCACGATGGTGATCCAGTTATTGAAAAAACTGAGAGTATCAGAATCACCCTTACGAACAGCAAACCCAATGGGCTCTTTGGTAAAATTCTTATCGAGTGGAAGAAACATGGTTTCAGGGTACTTAATGGCCTCGTAAGCAGGCCTTGGAGAAGAACCAACCACGGCATGAACGTTTCCATTTCGCAGCTCTTGGTAAGCCTGAGCCTCATCATCAAAAAGGCGTAATTTTGCCTTTGGAATATTTTTCTTCACTGCCGTTACTGCGGTGGTTCCGAGCTTACAGGCGATCTCTACATCGGCTTTATTAAAGTCCTCAAGAGTTGTAAAACCAGCAGCCTTTTCTTTATGCGCAACGATGGCCATACCGGAATAATCATAGGGAATGGAAAAATTCACTTTAAGTGCCCGTTTGGTTTGAATCCCCATACCACCGATAACCACGTCAAATTTTCCAGTGAGTAGCGCCGGAATAATTCCTGCCCATTTGGTAGGAACAAATTCCACCTTTACACCCATGTCAGCTGCAAGTCTTCTGGCCACATCAATCTCGAACCCAACCAGTTCGCCCTTTTTATCCTTCATGGCCCAGGGTAGAAAGGTGTCCATTCCCACTCGCAAAACTCCACGACGCATAACCTGATCGATGGTTGATTCAGCCATCAACTGCTTTTGCAGTTTCCCAGCCATGACAGGTAGGGTAGTCACAATCAACACTGCGATAAGAGCAAAACTTAAGACTATATTTTTGTTTAATATCTTCATTATTTCTCCTCAAAATTAATAAGAATAAACGATTACACATAATACTTTTTCTTAAAACGATTTTGACATCTTATTGCATTATAATTAAAAAGACAAATCCGACCTGTAGGGTGATGCCATCCGTTTTTCCAGGTACGATACCAAAAATGATAAAAATACTGTAATTACAAGATACATAAGGGCCACAGTAAACCAGATTTCAAAGGTGAGAAATGTCTCTGAAATTAATGCCTGAGCCTCCATTGTGAGATCGTACACTGCAATGGTACTCACAAGTGCAGAGTCTTTTATCAGAGAAATTGCCTGGCTTGCAAGTGGTGGCAAAATCCTTCGCACTGCCTGGGGAATAACGATCAGGCGGTAGGCATGCTGATAGCTAAGGCCTAAACTATGAGAGGCTTCCCACTGTCCTTTTTCAACGGACATGATTCCCGCCCGAAGAATCTCAGAGGCATAGGCTCCCTCAAAAAGACTAAGTGCTAAAACAGCAGCCCAAAAACGATCAAGGCCCAGAACGGGGCCCATAACAAAATAGATAAAAAAGAGTTGAATAAGAAGGGGAGTATTGCGACTGAGTTCAAGATAGAGCCGTGACACAACCTTTCCCGGAATGGAGCTTGAGAGCCGTAAGAGAGCAGTGACCAACCCGATAACAAATGCAACGATTAGACTTACCGCAGATATTTTTATGGTTACCCCCAATCCGTACAGAAGTGGGCCTGCCACAAAACCAGAATCGTCCCAAACATACAAATACCTCGGAATCTGATACCACTGCCAGTGATAACTCATATCCTGCACTGAGCGGTTAAAAAACCAGGCAATCAGAGCAAGAAGTACAAGAAACTGGCCAATATCAAAAAGAGGAGACCTGCTGATGGTACGCCAGGTTTTCTTTTTATCTGGTGCTGAAGAGTGCATCAATATACTATTATTCAAAGATTTAATTACAAAATGAATGGCTCAAAGTATAATGGGCTTTGGAAAAAATGCCTCTTTTTTTATATAGACCTCCCCTTATCCTATGATCATTGACTTTCACACCCATGCGTTTCCTGACGCTGTAGCAGCAAAAGCCATCCCATCTCTTGAAAAGGTTGGCAAGATAACGGCTCATACAAAGGGCACTGTCAGTTCTCTCTTGGCATCCATGGATCTTGCTGGTATTGATCGCAGTGTTATCTGTTCCATTGCTACTCGTCCGGAACAATTCGATGCTATCCTCAACTGGTCGCAACAGATCAGAAACGAACGTCTGATTCCTCTGCCTTCCATTCATCCAGACGATCCGAACTTCGTAGAACGGGTTTATACCGTTCAAAAAGAGGGTTTTATCGGGATCAAGATGCATCCCTATTATCAAGACTTTTTTCTTAATGAAGAAAGATTGAACCCGTTATATGAGGCTCTAAGCGAAACGGGCTTACTGTTTGTTGTTCACTGCGGTTTTGATATTGCTTACCCACGTATCCGCTGTGCTGATCCGGCAGGAATCCTTGATCTTCAGACACGATTCCCTAAACTGCGCCTTATCAGCACTCACTTTGGAGGATGGGATCTCTGGGATGAAGTGGAAGAGATCCTCATTGGCAAAAATATTTTTATGGAAATCTCCTTTGCCCTCCATTACCTTAAGGAAGAACAGGTAGTACGCATGATCAATAATCATCCACCTGAATATCTGCTTTTTGGCAGTGATTCGCCATGGGTTGACCAGAAAGAATGCATTACACGACTCAAAGCATTACCAATTAGCAAAAAACTACTCACTGCAATACTGGGCGAGAACGCACTAAAACTTCTATAGGCAACCATATGACAGATATCCCTGATATTTCCAAAAGAGAGTGTGATTCCTGTGGAAAACCTCTCCCGGATGGAGAATTATTTTATCATTGCCGAACTGAAATCATCGCTGGCAAAGACGAAGTCATCCCGGAACTGAAACACCCTGATAAGCTCATAGCCATGGCTCTCTCTGAAATAGCCGGAAAAGACGAGAACGAATTGCTTGACGATATTTATCAGGAGATCATCCTTCAGCTCTGCCCTGACTGTCGTACAATCCTTTTAAAACATATCAATAGTATGCTGAATAAGGGCTGTAAGAATTGTCCAAATTGCGCTCCAAAGCCCGTAAAAAAACAGGGGAAGCTCCTGAAATTTCCATCCAAGAAAGACGATAAATAAATGACTGATTTACAGATACGCACCGCCCAGAAACACGATCTCGACAGATGCTTTGAGATAGAAACCGTTTCCTATGCAGGTGATGAAGCAGCGACAAAGGAAAAGATTCTCAAAAGAATCGTTACCTATCCTGAAGGCTTTATTATTTTGGAAAATGATAAGGAGATTATCGGGTTTGTAAATTCGGGTGCTACTCATAAGGTGGAGCTATCCGATGAAGAATTTAAAGAACTGATCGGTCATGATCCGGAGGGCAAATATATTGTTGTGATGTCGGTGGTTGTGCACCCCGATTATCAAAAGAGTGGATTTGCGTCTATGCTCCTTGAAGCTTTTATCGATGCAATGAAGAACTTAGAGAAGACAGATATTTATATTATCTGCCAGACTGAGCTTATTGGGATGTATGAAAAACATGGCTTTGCCTATATTGGAGAGTCTGATTCCGACCATGGTGGGATGAGCTGGCATGAGATGTCGCTTTCCTTACTGGACCTATAACACCCAAATTGTAGTTGTTCAATTTATGAATAGAAAGCACAATCACGGGAGGCACGATAGAATGACGAACAAAATATTGACCGTAATCATGATAAGCCTGTTTTTTCTATTAGGAACCAATGCTGGTGCATCAGACTTACAAAAAGGAGTTTTACAGTATAAATGGAGTGACAGCGCATCAAAATATAACGGGTTGTCAAAACTAGGCGACAAAGAGGAGGTCAGCTATTACAGCAAGCCTGGAGAAATCTATACGATCGGTGATGTGTCGGTTGAGAAGGTTATATACGGGTTCTACAAGGACCAGCTTTTCGGAGTATATCTCAACATCGAATCCATTGAAGTGTATGACAAATTATTCCTTCACATGAAAGCTCAGTACGGGCTTCCCGCATATAAAACAACATCAGACAACCTATTTGTATATAAATGGAAGCAACAGGATGTCACCATAAAACTGAAGATGAATAAATCAACCCGGAAGATGAAACTGGCATTTTATTATCGGCCACTTTCCAGCAAATTGAAAGCTAACCACTGGGAAGATCTCGACACCAATTCATTCCATTTTGTCCCTATTGATAAGGATAAAAAACCTGAAGAATTGATTCTCTTTAAGTTCTAACAGGAAACCTGACTTTGAGCTAAAACTATCCACGATTTTGGACATTGGGTGAACTGGGGCTTATTTTCCATGATAGCTATATATAGTACCCGATAAAGTGGCAATTTAGTGGGAAAATAGCAACATGGACTTTGCCACTTATTGCCTATTAAGTACCTCCAAGATAATCCCTCCAGAGACACCTCCCACTCTAATAAATCATACATATTATCCCCTTTGCACTTGACAAATTGTCTCCATGTGGATACGATAAAGGCATGC
Organism: Desulfocapsa sp.; assembly: GCA_030635405.1. Next base: position 227 of record DAOVZA010000090.1, on the reverse strand, counting down.
AATACGAACTGCGCAGCACAAAACAATACGATAAGTGGCTAGCCGGAATCAAAGATAGGCAAGCGCGTAATAGAATACTCAGACGTATTGACAGTATGGTTATCGGTTCCTTTGGGGATCATAAAACAATCAACGCTAACCTTTTTGAACTTCGCATGTTCTTTGGCCCAGGATTTCGCATATATTATACCATTCAGGGGCGTGAGATTATTTTCCTTCTTGCGGGG
>DAOVZA010000056.1 GCA_030635405.1 Desulfocapsa sp. | reverse complement strand
GATGCGTCAGTCGTAGCATTAACACTTCCCTGGATATCAATAACCATCCTACGAACATTGCCAAGAAATGAGTTGAAGGCCGTGGCAAGCTCTGCAAATTCATCCCGAACGCCTTCTTTATAAAGATCACACTCTCGACAGGTTTCATACTCCCCATTGAGAATTTTTGGACACTCAACATTTGTCGAGAAAGAACCGCTCTGTTCCCAGCATTTGCAGACAGATCCAAAACTACTGCAGTCAGACTTACCGCATTTCAGCTCCTCAGAACAATTAACCGCTACCAGTCTGTTACTCTCCATATGCTGGGTGAGATCACCTTGTCCTGCCAACTGAAATTTTGCAACCAACTGCTTTAATGGATTGTTCACAAGGACATTCAACAAGAAATAAACTGCAAGCAAGGTGAGAAGAAACGCAACCAATCCGGCCGCAGCCATTTTATACATATTCGTTTTAATTTCAGCTATAAGCCCAGATATATCCGAAGGCAGAGCCAAAACACCTATGGTCTTGCCACTATAATCAAGCAATGGGCCATAGGCAGTCATCATGGTCTTACCATTCTTTTCGACCTGCTTAAACCTGACTCCTTCATTAAGTTTCATGATTTTCTGAAGCCAGGGATAACTTTTTTGAGGTATCTCCAGAGAGTGTGTTTTAGCAAGAAACTTAAAACCTGTGCCATCTGGAATAATCACTGATATATCCACACCAAGTGTCTCTTTCAGGCGGATAAGCATCTTGTCATCAAGCTTAATACCAAATTCCACTGAACCGAGATGCTTACTATCCATCATTACAGGAACAACACCCCGAATACCAAGACCAGCCCGTCCAACCTCAAGTCCTGAAAGAGTTTGTTTTGTTCTATTTACCTGAATTACAGTTTGACGAATGGAAGAGAGGTCATCACCAAATTTTTTTGGTTTATGAAGCCTTAGAAAAGAAGTGGCTGGAGGCAGGTGAAACTGAAACTGGGCAAGAGAGAGCCGTTCCTTTTCATTCTTGAAAAAAGGAAGGGTGAGATCCATTAACTTTTCACGATTACGATCATTAAATTCTTTTTGTACATCCGGCATTGAAGCAACCAAAATAGCCATGGCTGTTGCTGAACGGGCAGAATCTTCGAAGGCCTTATATACCCCGTTAAAGCTGCCTTCAAGACGTAAAGTTTCGCCCATCAAAAATGTTTTCTTTTTTTCAACTGCCGTCAATATAACCGTGGCTGCAATTAATAAAGAGAAAGAAAAACCAATCATACCCAACAATCTAGCTTTAACTGTTTGCGGTAGAAACTTCTTAAACATATAGCTCTCCTATATTTTCACGTACAAAATCTTTATTTTTCAGGTCATCAATTAAAGTATATGTGCTAAGGAGAAAAAAATGAAATCTTTTTTAAAAAAAAGAAACGAGTTACTTATTGTTCAACAAAACTTCCTCTTTGAACAACCACCATGGCAACTAAAACGATCACTATACCGGGGAGAACCTGTACTTCTGGCCACGTGCCTCTAAAAAGAAGCTCCAGCAACAGAACAAGTCCCGGATTGAGATAGGAGTAAGCAATGACCCTGGTTGGGCCAAGAAAAAGGATGGAGTACTGTGTGATAAAGAAAGTAATCCCCGTTGAAAAGACTGCCAGATAAGCGACACCACCCCATACTTTGTAGGGAATATCTCCCCATGAGACATCCAGCACCTTTGGCCCTGCCAAAAGCAACAACCAAAATGTACCCGTAACCATGACCCAGAAGGACATCTGCATCATTGGTTCACCTCGTTGAAACATACGAATCAGAGGGCCATAGAGACCAAGGACGAAACAACCAGCAAGGAAAATCAAATCCCCCCTGTTCCAGTAGAATTCAGTAAGCAGAGCAGGATCTCCTTTAAAAACAACCCAGAGAGCTCCCACAACCCCTAAAGCTAAAGCCACAAGACGGACTCGGCCCAGTCGTTCTCTATTTAGAACCATGGCGTACATGCCGGAAAGACCAGGAATAATGGTATATATTGCGCCGGTATTTAAAGCAGTTGTATAACGAAGGGAGAGAAACATACACCAGAAGAAAAATACCAGTGTAGCAGATATCAGAGAGTAACGAACAAGGGCAGCAAAGGAGACAACAAAGGTATAACGAAACCAGATAATGGGGGTAAAAACAAGCGTAGCAAGAGCAAAACGAACAAGGGTGAGAACAGCTGGATCAAGATCATGGGTGATGGCTGCCATCACCGGAAAGGAACCGGACACAATGACAGCACAGAGGAACATCAGGAGATGGACTTTAAAAAATTTCATTTCCAATCTCCTGCTGCTCTCGTACAAAACAAATCACACCCTCATGTCCGGTATGACACGGAATTTTACTTTTTATCTGCCTCTTCAGTCACCTCGGAAATATCGTCCTGTTCCTCTTCTGTTTCTTCAGAAAATTCTTCCTCAAGGTCATCTTCAACTTCGACTTCTTCTTCCATCAGCAGATCTTCGTCCACGATTTCACCACTGCCAAAGAACCGTACATAGAGAACTCCGATGAGTACAAAATACATTGGAATAACCCAGATCAACCCAAGACCAGCAGGAATAGTCGCAATCATGGCAAAGAGTGTCATCACAACATACAGCCCAAACACAGTCCACCATTTTTTGTGAATCGCTTTGCGTGAAGCCTCAAGGGCCTCCCATGGCCCCATTCCCTTATCAAGAATAAGCGGCAAGGCCAGTGCATATCCAATTGTAAGATATATTCCAGGGATTATAAGAAGCATAAAACCGATTAGAACAAGAACGGTTTGCAGAACTATGGCTATGGTCATGGACAACCATTTGGAAAAACCTGCAAAAACCATCCGCCAACTCACTCGCTGCCCAAGAGCGTGTCGAACACCAATTAGCATAATGCCACCGGTCATAAGCATGGAAAGCCAGTTTCCAATCAGTTGAGAGCCCAGATTAATACCAGCTACTGTTGCTGTGTTACCTCCTTCACCAAGGCTTTGAGAAGCCGCCATTCCACCAAAAGTAAAAGCAGAAACAGTCAGAATCAAGACAAGCATTGCCCCCCAGATAGTGCCTTTCACTCCCTTGACCTGTTGCCATGCTTCTTTTATTAGCTCTCCAACACTAAAGTCTGTATCGCTTATAAATTCGACCTCTTCGGTTTCAAGATCAGTATCCTCTACCTCATCATAAGACTTGTCAGCAGCATCGATTTCACTATCGCTTTCTTCTGTTACTTCCGTGTCCTCAATTACCTTCTCTTCTGCTTCACAATCACCTGGATCACAAAGTGCACAATAATAATCAGAGCCAACCTGTTCCATAAAATCAGGATGAAAAGCCTCTCCGCATCCAGCGCAGGACTTGAGGCCGAAATCATTATCTTCATCCTCGCCTTCTTTCCCATCATCCATTAGAGCCAGAATTTCACTGGTCTCTTCATCATCATCTTCTTCTTCGCTCAATTCATCCATCAAATTGAGATCATCAGCATCATCAGGGGTATCTGTTTCTTCCATCATTTGAAGAAGTTCATCGGATTCTTCTTCATCAGAAAAATCGAGTCCCTCATCATCAAAATCTGGCTGGCACAGAGCACAATAAAGTTTCGAATCAACGTTAATCATCAATTCAGAGACAAAAGACTGCTTACAGACTGAGCACTCTGCCATCCCGGAATCGTCTTCGACGGAAATTGTTTCTTCCTCTTCAGGTTCATCCAGGACTTCTGGTGTTACCTCAGTCTCCTCAGTCTCTGCAACTACTTCTTCTTCCGGAATCGTTGTTTCATCTAATTCAGCGGTAATTTGATTTTCATCATCCAGTTTTTCCTGACGCACAGTACTAATATCATCAACTTCTGGAAGAAACTCTTCAGCAACTATAAACACCTTACTGCATTCGGGACAACGCAGTTTTCTTCCGGCAAAAGAATCATCAACAGAACCTTGCACCCCGCAATGGGGACAATCTATATTCATAACAACCTCCACGTTGTTGGACTCTAACCTGGATAAAGTTACGGTAAGAGGGATTTAAAACGGGTATATTGATAGAGTGTAGTACAAAAGCATAACTAAAATACAGTAAAAACAGTACCTCTGCCTGTTTTTTTCTTTTTTTTCTTAAAACCTGGCTCCACATATCACTATGGAACTCATTCTAATTGCAGCAATGGCCCAAAATAGAGTCATAGGATACAAAAACACTATACCCTGGCATATTCCGGAAGAGATGCAGTTTTTCAAAAAAACCACCATTGGACATGCCGTTATCATGGGAAGAAGAACCTATGAATCAATAGGATGTCCACTCACAAAACGCTTCAATGTGGTACTTAGCAGAAACAATGACTTTCACATTCCAGAAGGCAGGATCGCAAAAAGTCTGGACGAGGCAATTGGATGCTGCAGCAACCATCAAAAAGTCTTTATTATTGGTGGAGCAAGTATCTATAAAGAAGCCATAATAAAAGCAGCAGACAGTATTCTGTTATCGGTTCTTAATGATGAGTATGAGGGAGATGCTTTTTTCCCACAAATTTCTGCAGAAGATTTCCGGGAAACGTCAAAGGAACCAATGGGTAAAAATGATCTTTTTACTCTCTATCGGTATCAGCGTAAATAAGTGCCTTTTGAGCATCACCAGAAGATGAAATACAGCCTGCCCAAGTTCCCGATCCATCCTATTCTTAAGGAGATCAAGGATAAGCTTTCCACAAATCAATCCGTTGTTCTTTCTGCTGATCCCGGTTCCGGAAAAACCACAATTGTACCATTAACTCTTCTCGATGAGCCGTGGCTTGCCGGGAAAAAAATTATAATGCTTGAACCAAGGCGCCTTGCGGCCCGTATGGCTGCCAAACGAATGAGTGATCTTGCCAGTGATGCTCTTGGAGGGACAATAGGGTATCGCATTCGCTTTGACAAAAAAGTCAGCAAAGACAGCAGAATTGAAGTGGTAACTGAGGGAATCTTCATCAGGATGATCCAGAATGATCCTGAACTTCCCGGTGTAGGACTGGTCATCTTTGATGAGTTCCATCTTCGCTCCATTCAATCGGATCTGGCACTTGCTCTTTGTATGGATATTCTGGAGCTTCGTGATGATCTTAAAGTCATGGTTATGTCTGCCACAATGGATAGTATCCGGGTGGCTGACATCCTTGGCAAATCGGCTATGATCAGAGGAGAAGGATCCTGTTTTCCAGTGACGACTCATTATATGTCACGATCCTCTTCAGATTATTTTATTCCACGTGTAGTGAAGGCTATTCATCATTCTCTTGCTCAGGATTCTGGTGATACCCTGGTCTTTCTTCCCGGTGCGGGTGAAATCAAAGCAGTACAGAGGAAAATCACAGCAGATGTCCTCTGCCTTCCCCTATATGGTAATCTGCCACAAAAGCAACAAGATAGAATCTTCGCAACAAGTGATAAAAGAAGGGTAAGCCTGGCCACACCCATTGCCGAGACCAGTCTCACCATTGAAGGCGTGAGTGTTGTTATTGATTCGGGACTCATGAAAGTCCCTCAGTTTTCTCCTGCAACCGGATTGACTTCTCTTCGTACTGTACCGATTTCCAAAGCCTCAGCTGAACAACGTACTGGCCGTGCAGGCCGTCTTGGGCCAGGAATTTGCCATCGCATGTGGCTTGAAAACGAGCATCACTCAAGACCCGATTTCCTGGCTCCTGAAATCATCGGTGCAGACCTTGCTCCTTTACTGCTGGAGCTTTTACACTGGGGTGTGTCGAACCCAACAGAGCTAAAGTGGCTTGACCCGCCACGGGAAGGTGCTATCAGGCAAGCTCAAGATCTGCTTACACGAATAGGAGCGATTGACACAAAAGGAATACTGACAAATATCGGAAAAAAAATTGCATCCCTGCCATTACATCCGCGCCTGGCTGTAATGTTGATACATGGGCACGAACAGGGCCATGGTGTACTCGCCTGTCGCCTGGCTGCTCTTTTGCAAAATCGTGATCTGTTTCGGGGCAAGAGAGATCATCAAAGTGCTGACATTGAAGATCGACTGGATATTCTAAAAGTTTTTGAAGAGGAAGGAGCAGCGACGATTCAAGCTCGTGGTGCAGATTCATCACTCTGCGCCGGCATTCTCAGGGAAGCTGGCCAGTATCAGCGTATTTTAAAGATAGGTGATAAAAAGCCTGTACCAGCGGAATTCCATGAATCGGGAAACCTTCTGGCTATTGCCTATCCAGATCGTATTGCCATGAGAAAGATGGAGTCAAAACAGCACGTACTGGCCTCTGGACGTGGTGTTATTCTCCCCGAAGGAGATCATCTGCACCAAGCCGATTATCTTGTGGCAGCAAACGTTGATGGTGGTACAAAACATGGACGTATCTTTCTGGGCGCAGTACTTAGCAAAGACGATATCACCAAGAACCACACCCATTTACTGACAAATGCCGACAGAATCGTATGGAAAAATTCGAAGATTGAGAGTGTCTCAGTTCTTTTTCTGGAAAGTCTTGAAATTTCCACAAAACTCCTTTCTAATCCTGATCCTGAGCGAATCAAAGATTGTCTTCTTGAAGGGATCGTACAAAGTGGAATCAAATGTCTAAACTGGCAAAAGAAAAGCCTGGAACTTCAGGCAAGAATGGAGACTGCACACAGCATTGACCCTACGCAATGGCCTGATGTTTCCAATAATACTCTTCTACAGGACCTCTTATGGTTAAGCCCATATCTTGATTCTATTAAAAGCCTAAAACAGCTTAGGAAACTCGACATTTACAGCATCATCCTGTCCCTGCTCCCCTGGAAAAAACAGCAGGAGCTAGACCACCTGCTTCCAAGCCACTATCAGGCACCGAGTGGCTCAAACATCAAACTTCAATACCTGCCGGGAGAAGCTCCCGTGTTAGCCGTTCGTCTGCAGGAAATGTTTGGCGCCACCGAAACTCCCACTTTTTATAATGGGAAACTTCCGGTTCTTATTCACCTTCTCTCTCCTGCCAGACGTCCCGTCCAGGTAACTTCCGACCTTGCTTCATTCTGGAAAAATACTTATCCAGCTGTCAAAAAAGAACTTGCTGGACGCTATCCAAAGCATTACTGGCCAGACGATCCACTTGTTGCCCAGGCAACCGCACGTTGTAAACCTCGAAAACAATACAGACGATCAAATCAATAATGTTTCAAGCGGATCCCGCAGATCCTCAAATTGAACAGAATTTGTCATAAAGCCACCTGGTTTGTCTTCATCCACCGGGACCCCATCTTTGGAATACCCACTTATCAGCAAAACTGGAAGAGTGAGATTATTTTCACGATTTCTTAAACCAATGGAAACTTTTTTTTACTTCAGTACAGATTTTTATTCCCATGGGATACCTATTTATGGAATAGTCTCCAAATGGAAAATAAAAACTCAGATACAAAGCCCCAGAAATCAATGATCCTTCTTCTCCTTGCCATTTTTTTCCTATTTAACGGGGCTCAGCTCTTTCGGACAAGCATCAACACCACATTTTTCACTGAAGATATCAGCGGAGACTACTCGCCCATTGAGGCCACTGTTTTGAAATTCATACCCGACCCCACTGAAAGAATAGGCAAATCACCTCACATGATTCCTGTCTTCTCTTTTTTGTACAAAGGAGAAGAAACTGTCCTGGAGGCCACTGATTTTGCATTTGCAAAGGATAGAGAGTTAAAACAACCCTTCCAGTTGGAGAAAGAATACTCTTTGTGGGTGCATAAACGATGGGGGAAACTTATGGTTCCTCCACTCATGGGACCTGCTGAACTTGGTCGCTCCCAATTATGGCTCAGCGGACTGTTTTTTTTACTGGCCATTGGAACGTGGATCCTGCGTAACAAACTGGCAAAGCCAAAGGCTGAGCCATCACCCTAAGCACAATCCAGCAAATCAGCCCTTTCTGTTCTGCAGCATTAAATCAGCAAGAGCAATGGCAGTGGCGCATTCGATAACCACTGGAATCCTGATTGCGATGCAAACATCGTGGCGTCCCTCAATGAGAAGAGTGGAAACGGATTTTTCTTTAAAGTTGTAGGTATCCTGGGGCAGACCTATGCTGAAAGTGGGTTTTATGGGAACCCTAAAGACGATATCATTCCCGTTACTTATTCCGCCATTGATTCCACTGGCAAAGTTTGTAGCAGTTTTCCCATCTTCATCGGTGATACAATCATTATGCTCACTTCCCTTCATGCTTGCACAGGCAAAACCTGAACCGAACTCAATTCCACGGGTTGCCGGTACTGCAAAAACCATATGGGCAATCATCGCCTCAACCGAGTCAAAAAACGGTTCTCCGAGACCTACTGGCAAATTTGCACAGCGACATTCAATAAGACCACCAATGGAATCTTTTGTTTCGATTGCCTCCTCCACAGCTGCTGCAATATCTTTTCTGCCACCTGCCTCAATGAGCGTGGCATGAACTGTTGTTGAGCCAAGGATTTTCTTAGCAACTACACCTGCTGCAACTATGCCAAGGGTGATGCGTCCTGAAAAATGCCCCCCGCCTCTGGGATCATTAAATCCGTCATATTTCTGCTGAGATGTATAGTCAGCATGCCCCGGTCGTGGCTGATCCCAAAGATTTGAGTAGTCACCTGATTTAATATTAGTATTTTCAAAAACAATGGTGAGTGGTGCTCCCGTAGTTTTTCCCTGAAACACTCCGGAAACGATGCTTGGAATATCTGGTTCAATCCGTGGAGTTGTGCCACGACCACCTGCCCGACGTCTTGCAAAATCATTTTTCAGATCATCTTCAGTGAGAGAAATTCCCGGAGGACAGCCATCAATTACCACACCGATCTGAATACCGTGGCTTTCACCAAAAATTGAAACACGAAACATACGACCAAAATTATTCATACTTTCCTCATTACTTTATATTCAAAGACATTTACGAACACTCAATACGACACCGTAAGTCCGGTTGTCTCTTTTTGTTATTTCACCGCCACTTTCAGGCACTATCTCATTCATC
>DAOVZA010000318.1 GCA_030635405.1 Desulfocapsa sp. | reverse complement strand
TTGGAATCGTAGAGAAATAACGAACAATACCTGTCAATACTCATATAGAGATAGAGGAGATTTAAATCATGGCTGGAAAAGATATAAAATATGGAGTAAAGGCCCGCGAGTCCATTCTTGCCGGTGTCAATACTCTTGCTGATGCAGTAAAAGTAACCCTTGGACCCAAAGGTCGTAATGTCCTGATCGAGAAATCTTTTGGCGCACCCACCATCACCAAAGATGGTGTGACTGTTGCTAAAGAAATTGAGCTCATCGACAAAGTCGAGAACATGGGCGCTCAGATGGTACGCGAAGTTGCTTCCAAGACCTCTGACGTTGCTGGCGACGGTACAACCACTGCCACAGTACTTGCTCAGGCTATCTACCGTGAAGGTGTGAAACTTGTTGCAGCTGGCGGTAACCCAATGGAAATTAAACGCGGAATCGATGCGTCTGTTGCAGCCATCGTTACTGAGCTTGGAAAAATTGCAAAACCCACCAAAGAGCAGTCAGAAATCGCTCAGGTTGGAACCATCTCTGCAAACAGTGACGCTACCATCGGTAAAATCATTGCAGAAGCCATGGACAAAGTTGGTAAAGAAGGTGTTATCACCGTTGAAGAAGCCAAATCAATGGATACCACACTCGACGTAGTTGAGGGTATGCAGTTTGATCGTGGTTACCTTTCTCCTTACTTCGTAACCGACGCTGATCGTATGGAAGTAAATATGGAAGATCCTTATTTCCTCCTCGTTGAGAAAAAAGTATCCAACATGAAAGACCTTCTCCCAGTGCTCGAAGCTGTAGCTAAAATGGGTAAAGGACTGTTCATCATTGCTGAAGATGTTGACGGTGAGGCTCTTGCCACTCTCGTTGTAAATAAACTTCGTGGAACCTTGAACATTGCTGCTGTTAAAGCTCCAGGCTTTGGCGATCGCAGAAAAGCAATGCTCGAAGATATCGCGATTCTTACCGGTGGACAGGTTATCACCGAAGATCTCGGAATCAAACTTGAGAACGTAACCATCAATGATCTTGGTACTGCCAAGCGTGTTGTTGTTGATAAAGACAACACCACCATTATCGATGGCGCTGGTGAAACCGATCAGCTCGAAGCTCGCGTTAAACAGATTCGTACCCAGATCGATGCTTCCACTTCTGACTATGACAGTGAGAAACTTCAGGAACGCCTTGCCAAACTGATTGGCGGTGTTGCTGTGATCAATGTTGGCGCTGCCACTGAGATCGAAATGAAAGAGAAAAAAGCCCGCGTTGAAGATGCACTTAATTCAACCCGCGCCGCTGTTGAAGAAGGCGTTGTACCAGGAGGCGGTGTTGCTTATATCCGTTGCCTCGATGCTCTTGCTGCTGTTTCTCTTAACGGCGAGCAGGAACTTGGTAAGAAAATCCTTCTTCGTGCACTCGAAGAACCAGTTCGTCAGATTGCAAGCAATGCAGGCTGCGAAGGCTCCGTTGTTGTTGAGCACGTAAAAGGCCTTGAAGGTCCTAACGGCTTCAACGCTGCAACTGAAAAATATGAAGACCTGATTGCTGCTGGTGTTATTGACCCTGCTAAGGTTACCCGTACTGCACTGCAGAACGCTGCATCTGTTTCAGGAATGCTCCTGACCACAGAGTGTGTTATTGCTGATGCCCCTGATGACGGTGAAGGCGGTGGCGGAATGCCAGGCATGCCTCCAGGTGGAATGGGTGGTATGGGCGGAATGGGCGGTATGGGCGGAATGATGTAATCCTCCCTTCGTCAGTACGCTGACTAGTAGAAGTACAAAACGGGCCTACTTTGCGAGGCCCGTTTTTTTGTTGTACCAAAGAGGAAAAAAGTTGACAGTGAGAGCTGAATAAGGTATTTAATTTTCTCTTTACATAAGGCGATGTAGCTCAGATGGTTAGAGCATACGGCTCATATCCGTAGTGTCCGGGGTTCAATTCCCTGCATCGCCACCAGTTTTGAAAAAGCCCGATGAATAGTTTTTATATTCAACGGGCTTTTTTTGTTTAAATTCACTAGAGTAAGTATTGCGTTAACTTAGTACTTTACTTGCGAGATAAGAACTTCATTATCTATACCTATGTCAATCAAGCCTGGCTTATACGAACAACTTATTACCGAAGCGTTGCAACAAGACTTGGTACAGCTTGATTCGCGTTTAGCAATAACTCGTTCTAAGCTTGATCCAGAGGAGAGTCATTTTGTCTTAGCTCAATACCTAGGACAGAATCTTTCCCATCTTCTTAGCAAAATTACAGGCAAAGACAAGTTACAGAAGCAAATCAAAGTCTGCAATAAATTGATTTCCCTAGCATCTACTGCGACTGATCAAACCCAAGAATGCTGTACACAAATTGAGCAGAGTGGAAAACGTCTATTACAAATACATGATCCACTCTTCATTAACCATCCTAAGCCAGAAACGCCGCTCTCTGTAAGCTCACTTCTTACAGCTACATCAGGTGATCCGTCGTTGGTATCACAGTTAAAGCAGGAAATTCTTCATGCGGACCGGGTGGATATTCTGGTTTCTTTTATTAAGTGGAGTGGCATTAGAATTATTAAAGATGAGTTGGAAGAATTTACTAAACGTGGAAAACTACGTGTAGTTACTACTTCCTACCTTGGAGCGACTGATCTTAAAGCCATTCAATATCTCCTGACTCTTCCCAATACAGAAGTAATGGTATCTTTTGATACCAAGCGCACTCGACTCCATGCAAAAGCCTACATTTTTCACCGTGAAAGTGGCTTTGGTAGTGCTTATGTTGGTTCTTCGAATATTTCTAATCCAGCTATGACTGATGGTTTGGAGTGGAATGTGAAAATTTGTCAGTATGAAACAGAACATCTTTGGGAGAAAATAAATGCCACCTTTGAAACGTATCAACTAGCCAAAGAATTTGATCCAATATCTATTGACGATTTACCCCGTTTAAAGGAGGCTCTAAACCAGGAGAGAAAGTCTAATGATTCAAGTCAAGATACCCATCTGGCCTTTTTCGATATTACCCCGTATCCATACCAACAGGAAATCTTGGATAAATTAGATGCGGAACGAAGGTTACATGATAGAACAAAAAATCTCATTGTGGCTGCAACGGGAACAGGAAAAACTGTCATTGCGGCATTTGACTTTAAACGATTTACCACAAATGTGAACCCGGCACGCTTGCTTTTTGTTGCCCATCGTGAGGAGATACTTACTCAATCCAGATCTGTTTTTCGCAATATATTACGGGATCAGAATTTTGGAGAATTGTGGGTGGGCAACCAGACGCCTAAGCATTTAGAACAACTTTTTGTTTCCGTACAAACTCTACATTCCAGAAGAATCTGGGAAGACATTGATCCTGATTTTTACGATTATATAATCATTGATGAGTTCCATCATGCTGCTGCGTCAAGCTACCAAAAGCTTAATGAGTATTTTACACCAAAAATTCTGCTTGGCTTAACGGCTACTCCTGAACGTACTGATGGGCAAGATATCTTCAAGTATTTTAATGGTCATATTAGTGCAGAAATCAGATTACCCGATG
>DAOVZA010000304.1 GCA_030635405.1 Desulfocapsa sp. | reverse complement strand
ATGTTAAAGCAACAGATGTCTTGATATCAGGTGGTAGAAGGTGTTTTCTGGAGGTTTCTTTTTTTCTCAGTATGTCTTCTATGATAGCTATCATACAGTTTGCTGAGTAGAAAAGTCGCAATACAGGCCATGACCAGTCGACTAATAATCATGACCCAGTAGTTTGCGCCAAAAAGGACAAAGAGAAGCGGGTCTTCCAGAAGTGAGTGGCAAATCATAAGAAAGGTACCTATGAAAAAGATATCTTTTTTCTTGAGATTGCCGGATTCGGCCTCTTTAAATAATATTCCAGCGCCATAGGTGATCCCAAGAAGCTGTCCTGTGAGAAGTGAGAATGATGTCTGCACACGTTGTCCATAGTTTTGTATGAACTGTGTCCGTTTGAGCGCGTCCATCAGAAAGATGATAGCGCTGATAAGGCCAATAATTTTAACTGATAACAGTGCTGCATGACTTAGTGACTGGATTAACATCTCAGAAACACTTGAGTAAGAGGCCAGTTGAATTGTATTATCACTTTTTTCTCCGGTAAACAGAGAGCTTGGTAGGAAAAAGAGAGGGAATGTTGTGAGAAAAGCCATGGATACCCTGAGGCAGGTAGAATAAAGAAAACTAATACCAAGTTTCTTCATAATACTGTTTTCGATGGGAAGTCCATGACAGACTCCAAGAAAAACTCCGAGAATAGTCCACTCGTAGGAGCTGAGGCCAAGGGGTGCTGCAAACGCCACTGCGGCGTATATGTTAAGGAAGACTCCCGAGCAGATGGCCATTGCTGTTTCGGCCGGCAGCTGTAAAATAGATGTAACTGGAGAAAAAATAAAACTTACAGGATGCAGAAGATCAAAGTAGAGAAGTATATCGGCAAGGATATAAAATGGAATAACCAGTTTTAAGATAAGGATTCCACTGGTAAACGATGATTTCAGGCTTTCTTTTAAATGGTTTGGCATGATTCTTCGTGTATACGATATATCAGTTTGAGCCGCAACGATTATTCTTCCTTGACCATAGATGAGCTGAATAATAATATTAGGTCATTGTATTGTTTCGGAGTTGAAAAAAGTGATTCTATGAGAAAGGAGATGGGTTTGTGATGTGTCGATATTTGCAGGTTTTCCTGCTTGGTCTTATTTTTATTTTTCCGTCGCAACTGCTTGCGGGAACATCTCAAAAACTGGAAGTTTTTGTTTCTGTCCCACCCCAAAAGTGGCTTTGCGAACAACTAGGTGGCAATAAGCTTTCAATTCACCTTTTAATTGCCAAGGGCCAGGAGCCTCACGCTTTTGAGCCCTCTCCAAAGCAGATTCAGCGCCTTGCAACGTCCAGTTTGTTTTTTACTGTGGGGATGGAATTTGAGAAGGAAATTGTTCGACGACTTCAATCTGGCGCACCGCATTTAAAGGTAATTGATACCAGTAAAAATATACATAAAATCCCAATAGAAGGTTCCAAACATGCGCATGGCAAAGAGGAAATACTTGATCCTCATATCTGGCTTTCACCACCTAACTTAAAAGACATGGCGATGATCATGGCCGATGCATTAAGCAAGGTGGATCCTGATAATAACGTGCTTTACAGGGGGAATCTTAAGGTGGTTCAACACTTACTGGACAAGCTTGATGAAGATTTGACAAAGGAGCTGGCTGCTTATAAAGATGCTTCATTTTTTGTTTTTCATCCGGCTTTTGGATATTTTGCTCATCGTTATCATCTGCGCCAGGTAGCAGTGGAGACAGGCGGAAAATCTCCCACTCCAAAACAGTTGTTTCGACTTATTGCTAAGGCAAAGGCCGATGGTGTAAAGGTAATATTTGTACAACCGCAATTTGATCCGAGAAGTGCACAGAGTATTGCAACAGCCATTGGCGGTAAGGTTGTTTCACTTGATCCTCTGGCTGAGAACAGTGTCCAAAATATGAAAATTATGGCTGTGAAGATTGCCAGTGCCATGGGTGGTGTGACTCAATAATGACCTCTATTGAAAAGCAGAATGCGATTTCCATCCGTGATGTTTCGTTTTCCTATGACACCCAGGTGGCGCTAGTAGATGTTAATCTTGAGATTTATGCTTTTGATTCCATTTGTATTGTCGGCCCAAACGGTGGTGGAAAATCCACTCTTATTAAATTGATGCTGGGGCTTCTTTCTCCTGATAGTGGTTGTGTCTCCATTTTTGGTGAAAAACCAGAGGTGGCACGACTGAGAATTGGCTATGTGCCGCAATATGCCAATTATGATCCACAATTTCCCATATCGGTTTTTGAAGTTGTGTGTATGGGGCGGCTGGGAAGTTCCTGGACGGGAAGGTATTCAAAAAAGGACAAGGAAGTGGCAATGGAGGCCCTGGCAATTATAGGGCTTGCAGATATTGCCAAACGCCCATTTTCCTCCATTTCAGGAGGACAGCGACAGCGTGTGTTGATAGCAAGAGCCCTTGCATCCGAAGGTGATATCTTAATCCTTGATGAACCCACAGCAAATATAGATCATGAATCTGAATTGCAGTTTTTTGATATTCTTACAGAATTGAACAAGCGAATGACTATTCTCATGGTGACCCATGAAGTTGGTTTTGCATCAACTTTTTTTAAACGGATCGCGTGTGTAAATAAGCAGGTTGTTATCCATCCAACGAGTGCGCTCACTGGAGATCTTATTCGGGATATGTATGGCGGTGATCTTCAAATGATTCGCCATGACCATTGCTGTGCGCCAGGGGGACATAAACATGACTGAGTTTCTGGCCGCGATCACCGATCCCAATTTACCGTTTTTTCGCTATGCCTTGCTCACCGGCATCTTTGCTTCCATTCCATTTGGCATTATCGGAACCTTCGTTGTTGTGCGTCGAATAAGTTACATTGCAGGTGCCATCGCCCACTGTGTCCTCGGTGGAATAGGGCTTGGTTTGTATATGGAGAAGGGCCTCGGTGTTACATGGTTTGGGCCGATGACTGGAGCTGTTCTTGTTGCTCTGCTGGCAGCCGTCATCTTGACACTGGTTAGTAGGTATGCTTCGGAGCGTGAGGATAGCGTAATTGGAGCGTTGTGGGCAGTTGGTATGGCCACCGGGCTTCTTTTTATTGCTAAGACTCCTGGGTATGTTGATCCCATGAGTTATCTCTTTGGGAATATTCTCCTGGTTTCCAAGCAGGATTTCATTTTTGTGCTGGTGCTTGATGTTCTGGTGCTTGGGCTTGTTGGTGTGTTCTACAATAACTTTCTGGCCGTCTGTTTTGATGAAGAGTTTGCGCGTTTACGGGGTAGGCATACGGGGTGGATTTATCTGCTTTTACTATGTCTTACCGCCTTGACTATTGTTCTTCTGGTGCGAGTGGTTGGCATTGTGATGGTTATTGCCCTGCTTACCTTACCGGCTTCTGTTGCAGGGAATTTCTCTAGAAATATTTTGCAAATGATAGTGCTGGCAGTTTTATTTTGTGCGGGCTTTGTGGTTACTGGACTTGGGGTGAGCTATAATCTGGATCTGCCAAGTGGCCCGGTTATCATTGTTATTGCAGCAGGCGTGTATCTGATGGTTTTGCTAGGTAAAAGGTTGAGGAAGATGCTGTTCTAAAGTGGTTTGGGGAGTTTGTTGTTGAATAAAAGAATCCCATCTAGGCATGTTGCCTGGATGGGATT
>DAOVZA010000128.1 GCA_030635405.1 Desulfocapsa sp. | reverse complement strand
TGCTACTCCTAAGGGGGGGTGTTGTAGTGCTTATATGGGAGATGGAAACAACGATGCCGTCTTGTTAGTCCTGTATATTGTTGGAGGTGTTGATGTCGGGGTGGATTGTGAGAATGGGGGGGAGTGCTGTTTTCTTGGTGATAGAGGATGTCTCCTTCTTTTTAAGCCAATTTTTTGTTTGAATTACCTTTGCTGGCGTATACGGGAAGAGTCGGATAGGGAGGAACTTGCATTACTGGAACAAAAAAGTGGAGCACTTCTGACAGCACAGTCAGATCTTGAGCAATTGCTTATCCGTTTCCTGCAAAATCTGTAAAGGGATCCATTCCTGCATCTTTAATGGTTTTATGTGCCTGCTCCTGTGCACCATGGCGAGGCCATGGGACAGGAGCAATCATATAAATAAGATCTGATTTCTCAGTTGATATTTAAAATGGTTTTAATGTCCAGATTCCACAAGGACAGGTATCAGCACAAAATCCACAAGCGATACATTTCTTATCGTCCGAGACATACTCATAGGATGCACCGAGGCCAGATTCATAGCCATTGGTGTGTGAAAATTCAAGCTCACGACGCGTAATGGCACCTTCCGGGCAGATTGTCTCACAGAGGTGACAATCACGACATGATGCACAGGACAGGCAGCGATCAGCCGAGTTTTCCTGAGAATGCTCATGCTCAGTATCAGGAGTATAATGAGTTATGGTCAAGGCCTGCTGGGTGATAACTTCTTTGGTAAATGGTTTCCAGTCTTCACCTTTAAACTGAGCAACAATATATTCAGCTGCAGATTTACCAGCGCCAAGCGCATTTGTAGCAAGACCAGGCCTTTCAACATCACCGATGGCAAGAACTCTTTTGTCAGTGGTGAGGTGAGCCTCATCTGTTTTCATCCATGCGGCACCTCCAACTGTAAGTGTTTCTACAGTGTCAGGCAGGAATTTCAGTGCGGGAACATCACCAATGGAGATGATAACAGTCTGAGCAGGAATGACTTCACCCGTATCCATCACAAGACCTTCAGCAGTCACCTCTTTGGTCATTACGGGCCAGCGAAATTCAGCACCAAGTGCTTCAGCGGCTTCCTTTTCTTTACCGAATGCAAGAGGTTTCTGGATATCAACAAGTGTTACTTTTTCAGCGCCAAGACGATAGGCTTCGCAGGCAACATCACAACCAACATTTCCAGCTCCAATGATAACAACTTCTTTGCCAACTGTTTCAGGATTCGGGCTTTTGGCTTTCTTTAAAAAGTCGAGAGCTGGCAATACTGTTTCATGACCTGGGAATGGGATCTTGCGCGGTTCGTGCGTACCAACAGCAACGATTACATAGTCAAAGTCTTCCTGAAGCTTGGTAAAAGTTTCTTTGTTCATGTCCACACCAAGGTTGGTATGGATATTTGGTGTTTCTTCGAATCGTTTTATTTCCTGATCCCAGATGGCTTGAGAGAGGCGTTCCCATGGAATAACCTGCGCAAGCTTTCCACCGATAAAGTCATCCTTTTCAAAGATGTGGGCATCAACTCCTGAATGAGCAAGCTGCCAGGCTGCGTTCATACCAGCTGGGCCACCACCGATAATGGCGACTTTTTTGCCAAGAGACGGGGCAACTACAGGGGATTTTGCAGTGCCAACAGCACGACCAAGAACCTGAACTTCAATGGAATCATCAACTTCCTGACGGGAGCAGTTTTCCATACAGAGGTTCGGGCACACAGCTCCGCAGATGGAAGCAGGAAGTGGTGTGTATTGAAGCAGCATCTCATAGGCTTCATCGATCTTACCTTCACGAATGAGGCGTAAACGATCAACTGTTGGAATATGAACAGGACAGTAATAAGTACATGGTGCCGCTGATTCACGATTGGCCCAGAATGGTTTTTTACGCCGCATATCACCCGTTGGTATTGCTCCAATGGGGCTGCGGTCAAGACCGGGAGCAAGATCACGAAGGGGATCGCCGCCACCGAATGCTTTGTTCCAGTGTTTGTTACGGAACTCAGCCATGGGCATAGGGCCTGAGAACATGAGAGCTCGTTCCTGAGGCGAAACAGTGTTTAATACCTGCCATTCATCTCGAACAAGTAGAGAATCACTCAGTTCACCACGTGAAATTTTGGCAAGATATGCAGGCATGTTTTCTTCAAGCCACTGCCACTGCTCATCGGTTGGTGGTGCCAGACGTGCGTTGTTTCTTGAATATGAATCATCTGTTTCACCACGGAAAAAGATGGTTCCGCCAACCATACCAACGCAGGGGCGATAGCCGGTTACGTTGTTAGGGTTCTTAGCTTCAACGCCACAAACAACAGCCACACCGCCACAGTTAAATTCAGCAAAGGAATCACCGGCGGAACCAAGAACCCATAGCTCAGGTTTCTCAAAGTCGGGATTCCATTTGGTCATGGTTAATCCACGGGCACCAATGGAGCCTCCGATGAAGACCTTACCATTGGCCATGGCATTACAAACACCATTGGTTGCATCGCCAAGTACGGTGATTTCGGCACCAATGTTCAGATATCCGACATCATCCGAGGCAGCACCAGTACAGGTGATGGTTGTTCCGGGCATTCCCATACAGCCAAGTCGCTGTCCGGTTGGGCCAGAGACTGAAATGGACAAGCCATCTGCATGCTGCAACCGAATACCAAGGTTATGTTGACCCATGGATTCAATTTGGACTTCATTACTTGTCTCGGCAGCTGCACGAACCATGGCTTCAAAGTCCATGGAACTGATTCTACGGCCATTCTCATCCAGGCCTTTTACAACAGTAGCACTCACAGAAAACTCCTTATGAAAAAAGTCTTAGTTTTTAAAAGAAAAAGAAAACTAAAAACAATTAACTAGGAGCTTGTCCGAGAATAGGCATTTTGGTCAAAATCGAAGAATTTTTGAAAAATAAGCGCAGCCATATATATGATATTGCGAGCATTATTTTTTGACAATTCTGAAGAGTTTGGGCAAAGGGGCATTCTCGGACAGGCTCCTAGCATACATATTTAATATTCAATCTATCCGCCGCATCCTTGTCACCAATACCAAGAGCATCAGACATACCAACCGGAAGGGACTGCGAACGTCCCAGCGGTGCCATAATCTTTTTCATCTCGGTACGAATGGACATAAAGACATCACCAACTCTCTCTGCAACCACATCAGGATCAAGGCGGCGATAGAGTTTTGGATTCTGGCTGGTAATACCCTTAGGACAGATACCAACATTACAGACGTTGCAGCGGTTCTTCTCGTTTCCAAGACAACCAGCCGCTGACTGCATGATGTATTTTCCTATATGGACTCCAGATGCTCCAAGCATTATGAGTGCCAGGCCATTTTGAGTGACATTGCCGTTTTTACCGACTCCGCCAGCTGCAAAAATTGGGATCTCATTTTGCTTACCTTGCTTAACAAGCTCCAGATAACATTCCCGAACATTGGAGGCAATGGGGTGACCCGTGGCGTCCATGGATACGTTATATGCAGCACCTGTACCACCATCAATACCATCGATTAATAAACCGCCGGCATAGGGGTTGCGCACCAGGTTGTTTAACACTGATTTTGCGCTCGTTGAAGCAGATATTTTAGGATAGATCGGGACCTTATGACCAAATGCGGTGGATAAGGTCTGGATCATCTTCATAACTGATTCTTCAATGGAATACAGTGTCTGATGTACAGGAGGTGATGGAAGATCAACACCCTCAGGAACACCACGAAGACGGGCGATCAATTTGGAAACCTTGAACCACATAAGCAGTCCGCCGTCCCCTGGTTTTGCACCCTGACCATATTTGATTTCAATGGCTGCAGGATCACACTGCATATCAGGAATGGCGCGGATGATCTCATCCCATCCAAAATAACCGGACGCAATCTGAAGCACTATGTATTTAAGATACGGGCTTTTTAAAACCCATGGAGGACAACCGCCCTCACCGGTACACATAACAACGGGAATACCGAGCACTTCATTACAGTAGGCAACACCCTGTAGCAAGCCAAGCCACATGTTTGGAGACAGAGCACCAAAGGACATGGATCCGATTACAAAGGGAAAAATCTCTCGTGTTGGAGGAATCCAGCCGCCATTCTGAGTACGTTTCAGGAATACTTCAGGATCAAGTGTACGCCCAAGTGTGGTTGTAACATTGAATTCATGGCGTCCTGCATCGAGCGCTGGATCTGTGAGCATCGAAATGCGGTTGAACATGATCCGGTCAAGAAGAGTTGGCCCAACCGTATTGCGCCTGCCACCACGTTTCATCGGCTCACCCTTCTGATTATTAAAGAAGAGGGTTCGATGTTCGTTGGTATTAGGAACTGGCTGGATTGCCTCATTCGGACAAACCATGGAGCACATGGAGCAACCGATACAGGCATTGGCCATGTTCTTTTTCTGGCGGATACCTACAAATGTACGGTATTCGTTGCCACGTTTCTTCTTGAGGACATCAAGCTTTGGCATCCTCTGTCGTCTATAGGCGAGATATATTGCTTCTTTAGGGCAGACTGCAGTGCAGTGGCCACAAAGGGTACATCTATCTTCGCGGTGCTGGATTATCCAGGGCAGGTCAGTGTAGCTTAAGCTGCCTGGCCCAACGGATACGGATCGTGTTGAGACCATATTGTCAGTTCCTTTCGTTCTGGTGGTACGATAATTGTGTGTTCACGCATGGGTTGGAAATCAAGTGATGGGTCACGGTCAGGAACCATGGCATCAACTCCGCACATTTCAGATGCGATTGCCCAGGCACCTGGCCTTCCGCCAACGGTTGCCGGACGCAATTTTTTCTGATCCATAACCAGCATACAGGTTTCATCAGGGAGTGTTCCGATCACTGCATTGGGGCCGTCGATGATAAGACGGCGACAGGAATCACGGAGACCCGTAAGAAATTCTCCTTGAGGGTGATTTTTCAGTTCGTCACCTCGAAGCGGAGTGATGATATGCTTATATGCCTGAAGGGGGAGCTTTAATTTTTTCAGGGTGTAGTGGAGAATGTGGGTAAAGGTCTCCGAGTCACTCTGATATCCGGTGTATCCCGGGAAATGCTTTCCGAGTAACCAGTCGCGGATGGGAACAAAGGCAGTGTTCTCGCCGTTGGTCATGGTTGCAATCCCCTGAATGAAGAAGGGGTGACATGCATAAAGGTTAATACCGTAGTTAGTGTTCTGTCTTCCTTGAGCCATGCAGACGCGGGATTTGATTCGGCTATCTGATAATCCAAGGGCATCACCAATTTCAAGCGGCCAGCCAACTTCTTTGATGGTTGCAACATCGGGCCAGAAAGAGAATGCAGTCAGATCTCCGCCATGGTCTTCACCATTCTTACGTAATGCCAAGCGGGTGAGCATTAACTCAGTCTCGATTTCATCCTTTGTTTTTGCGGACAAAGATGCAGGCATCTTATAGGCACGAACGAAATAACGATACCGATCTTTGGCTTCAATCATCTCCGGTCTGGTTTCAAACTCATGATCATATCTGAGCTCAAATCCACGGTTTTCCATAAAGCTGTTCAAGCGATGCCAGGCCTCTTCGGTATGGGCGATACCCGAGAGGATAGGGAATTTCGAGTTATACTTGAAATCCTCGAATTCGATACCGCGCAGAAGAAGTCCGAGACCTGAGCCATCGTATCCTTCCTGCATAGCCTCCATCCCTTGAAGCACTTCGTAGGGAGAGAAGGCCTCACTGGCGGTTTTCAGGGCTAAACGACACATGCATTACTCCTGATTAGTTAAAAGAGATCTGTTGATCTGAAAAGGCCAACAGAATTATTTATTGTAAAAAAATAAGAGAACCCAGATGACTACAACGAAACCCGCTTTTTGTCAATATGAAAGGGCTGTGGCGCCCTTAACAATTTCTCAGATCTGTCGATACGAATGGGAGTTCCTTTTTAGTGTTTTTTATGAAAAGGAAAAAGAGGCCACCGGCCATAAATATTTATTCGACGCAGGAGGAGTGATATGAAAATCAACACTTCCCAGATCAGCATGGACGCGTCAACAGAACACAGGGATGTGACCGGGAGAAGTATTCAGATTGGGACGAGCAGGCAGGAAGGTGAACCGGAGTTTCGGTTAAACTTACCTGGCGTATCTGGTTTCCAAAGAGAACGAAGTGAAGAGAACAGGCAGTCGCAGGAATGCAACGCCACAAGTTCGATACGTGGCCCTGATGGGACATTGGATTGTAAAACAACAACGTCAGAGCATGTCATGGAACGAATGGTGACTGAAGTTGTTGGGCAGCGGGTTCGAATACGACAAATTCAAGGGCTTGGAACTCAGAACAGTGTTGTTTTGACAGAAAGTCTGAACCCTCCTTCTCAGCGGGCAACATTTTCAGTAGCATCTGTTTATAGCAGTTATCAATATGAAAAAGTATCTGTTCAGTCATCGGGGTCAGTGCAGCTCGAAGATGGGAGAAATATCAGTTTTTCCCTTGA
>DAOVZA010000369.1 GCA_030635405.1 Desulfocapsa sp. | reverse complement strand
ACCAAGGCGTAGTGTTCCACCCATATCAGAGGTTTCGTCTCGAACCTGCATCTGTTTGGTTCGGTAGTCAAACCACTCTTTAATAATGTAAATAACCGGATCTGGAGTTTTGGGATCCATCTCGGTGGAATATGCTTTTTTAAGACCTAATATGTTTCGGGCATATTCAACAACGGCTAGTTGCATGCCAAGACATATTCCAAAAAATGGGATCTTATTTTCTCTTGCATAGGTGATTGCTGCAATCTTTCCTTCAACACCACGCTCACCAAAACCGCCCGGAACCAGAACACCATGACAACCACCAAGTAGCTCGTTAATGTCTTTACTTTTGTCTTCAAGGTCTTCGGCGCTGACGTATCTGAGCTCAACTTTAACATCATTGGCCAGTCCACCATGAACAAGTGATTCATGGAGACTCTTGTAGGATTCTGTAAGATCAACATATTTACCAGTGATCGCAATCTGAATGGTATCTTTTGGATTCTTAATCTTATGAACCAGATCTTCCCACGGTTTGATATTGGGTTTTCCTGTCCAGATATTTAAGAGTTCAAGGATCTTTGTGTCTATGCCCTCTGCGTGGAAACGTAAAGGGACTTCATAGATGGTGTCCACATCGATGGCTGTGATAACAGCATCCGTTGACACATCACAAAAGAGACCGATTTTTGCTTTGAGAGAATCTTCAAGTGGTACTTCGGTACGGCAGACCAGGATATCCGGCTGGATGCCATCTGAACGTAATTCACGAACAGAATGCTGGGTGGGTTTGGTTTTGATCTCCCCTGCGGCCTTAATGTATGGGATGAGAGTAAGATGGATATAAAGTGTGTTTTCTTTCCCAAGATCACCACGTAGCTGACGAATGGCCTCGATGAAGGGCAGCCCTTCAATGTCACCCACGGTACCGCCAATTTCGATGAGAGCCACATCCACGGTTCCGTCAAGCTGCATGACAGCAGCTTTAATTTCATCAGTGATATGCGGAATAACCTGTACCGTGCCGCCGAGATATTCACCACGTCTTTCCTTGGTGATAACTGAATAGTAGATCCGACCAGTGGTATAATTGTTTTTTTGAGCCATTACCGCGTTGGTGTAACGCTCGTAATGTCCCATGTCCAGATCGGTCTCAGCTCCATCATCGGTTACAAAAACTTCTCCGTGCTGAAAAGGGTTCATGGTTCCAGGATCGACGTTGATATAGGGGTCGAGTTTCTGGAAGGTAACGGTGAGTCCTCTGCTTTCGAGAAGTGCGCCGATTGCAGCAGCAGCCAGTCCTTTCCCAAGAGAGGAAAGTACGCCACCTGTTACAAAAATAAACTTGGTTTGTTTGGGGGTCTTTGGAGTTTTCATGTCGCACTATAGCTCTTCAGATTGCATTTAGAAACTTTTTTCTTGTCTCAAACACGAAGAGTGCATACTTCTTTTTTTATAGCAATGATAATCACAGTTAGGAGGTTTTTTAATGGCACAATATCAAAAGATTACATCGGTAATATTTATCTGGATAACACTATTTTTAATACAGGGGAGAGAGGCAATGGCAGAGGAAAAAACGGTTGTTTTTGGTGGTGGTTGTTTCTGGTGCATGGAGCCTCCTTTTGAGCAGCTTGATGGTGTGGTTGAAGTCCTGGCTGGATATAGTGGTGGAACTGAAGAAGAGGCGAACTATGAACAGGTGAGTGCAGGGAAAACCGATCATTACGAGGCTGTTGAGGTACGCTATGATCTTGAGAAAATCAGTTATGCGGAGCTTGTCGAAGTCTTTTGGCGTCAAATAGATCCCACAGATTCTGGCGGGCAGTTTGCTGATCGTGGGTCGCATTATAAAACGGCTATTTTTTATGGAGATGATTCCGAAAGAAAAGTGGCCACAGCTTCAAAAGATAAACTTCAGGCATCAGGGATGTTTGACAAACCTGTTGCAACAGTAATAATTCCATTACAGCCTTTTTTTCCGGCTGAAGAATATCATCAGGATTATTACAGAAAAAACTACTCTCACTATTCGTCTTATAAAAAAGGATCAGGCAGGCAGTATTTTGTAGATATGGTTTGGCCTGCAAAGCTGGCGACACAGTCTGGAACGTATCAAAAACCAAGTAAGGATGAACTTCGTTCGCGTCTCACTGATCTCCAGTACAAAGTGACCCAGAAAGAGGGAACGGAACCACCATTTAAAAATGAATACTGGGATAACAAAGCTGAGGGAATATATGTAGATATTGTTTCAGGAGAGCCGCTGTTTAGTTCACAGGATAAGTTTAAGTCAGGAACCGGATGGCCAAGTTTTGATCGTGTGATTGAATCAAAGAATATCATAGAAAAGAAGGATCGCGGTCTATTTTCAGTGCGAACAGAAGTACGAAGTAAATCCGGTGATTCTCACCTTGGACATGTTTTTAATGACGGACCACCTTCCACCGGGCTGCGATATTGTATTAATTCTGCTTCGCTTCGCTTTATTCCAAAGGAAAAGTTGGAGAGTGAAGGGTACGGCGAGTTTTTAAGTTTGTTTGAATGAGCAGGGTAGATTGAAAGACATCGGTGTACCTTAGGAAGGATGGTTTTAGTTCTATTGTATCCCGTAACAGGCTGCCATATTTTCTGGACAGCCTGTTTTATTGAGTGGTTGAGTGATTTGACTGTATACAGTCGGTGATTTTTAGCCCACAAAACTGCCAAGTTTAATTCGTTGGGCATCCATGATTTCTTTCTCACGAGATCCTGAAATAACAATATTTGAGTCCGGTACAAAATCAAGGTCATTGTTACCACGTTTATAGTCGACTGCGTTAAGGATGATCTTCATCGCATTAAGCCGTGCTTCGTGTTTGTTATTGGAACGAATGATGGTCCATGGAGCAATATTTGTATGGGTTTTTTTCAACATCTCTTATTTTTGACTGGTGAAGTCCTCCCAGCGATGCTGCTCCTGAATATCAATTTCAGAGAGTTTCCACTGTCTGAGTGGGCCTGTTTTTCGGCTCTTAAATCGTTTTCCCTGCCCTTCCTT
>DAOVZA010000003.1 GCA_030635405.1 Desulfocapsa sp. | reverse complement strand
GAGGCGAAGATGTCTGGACAGTTCATGGCAGTGGCGGAAAACTCGTAACTCCTGAAAAAGATATCTTTCTTGGTAATAATGGAACGGCTACCCGCTTTCTTACATCGGTTGCAGCACTTGGTAATGGCGTCTTTCGTATAGATGGCGAAGAACGAATGCGAGAACGTCCAATTGGGCCGCTTATGGAGGCATTACAAGGATGGGGAGTTGATATAACTTCCACCATGGGAACAGGCTGTCCTCCTCTTGAAATAAAAAGTAAAGGACTGACAGGCGGAGCAACGATTCTGCCAGAAGGTAAATCAAGCCAGTATGTTTCATCTTTACTTCTTGTTGCTCCCTATGCTGCACAAGCGGCAACCCTTGAAGTAAACGGAGAGGTCTTGTCAAAACCCTATGTGGCCATGACTCTATCAGTGATGTCAGATTTTGGTGTCAGTGTTGAGTGTAATGAGGAATTCACCTCTTTTACAATTCCAAAAGGGAATTATCGAGCCATGGAATATGAGATTGAAGGTGATGCTTCAAATGCCTCTTATTTCTGGGCCGCCGCTGCAATAACTGGCGGCCGTGTAACAGTGGCTAATGTGCCAGTCCCATCTTTACAAGGGGATGCTGATCTGGTACCGCTTCTTGCCAGGATGGGCTGCGATATCTCTCGTGATGGCGGTGGTATAACCCTTACAGGACGTGAACGCTTAGAAGGTATAACCGTGGATATGGGAAATATGCCGGATGTTGTTCCAACACTTGCTGTTGTTGCAGCTTTTGCCCATGGAAAGACCGTAATCAATAATATTGCCCATCTGCGCATTAAAGAATGTGACCGACTTTCTGCAACCTTAGCAGAGCTTAGCAAGATGGGTGCTAAGGTTGAAGAAGGAGAGGACTTTATGGTGATTCATGGCGATGGTGGGGCAAGCTTGCATGGAGCAGAGATAGAAACCTATAATGATCATCGAATGGCCATGAGTTTTGCAGTTGCCGGGCTTCGTGTTCCAGGGGTGAAGATAACGGGAGAGGGCTGTGTAGCGAAATCCTTTCCTGATTTCTGGGAGCGCTTTGGCGCACTCATTTGAAGATAGAATATTTGATTTATTGTTTTTTCTGAACTACTATCGTAGTGATATAATAATTAATTGGCCAGATTGTCGTGGCGCGGTCTACTAGTATTTAAAGCCTGAAAGGAGAAAATTATGAAGCGATCAATAGTAGGAATTTTGTGTCTTTTGTGTGTGCTTATCCTGCCTGTGAGTTGGGTTGTAGCCGAAAGTACAATTCCAGCTCCTCCCGCAGGAAATTTGAGATATTCCATTACTGTCACCAAATTTAAGAATGAAGCTGGCTGGCATGGACGCTGGAGTGTTGGAGATGGAATGCAGACTGTTATGACCAATCTTCTCCAGAAATCCGGTTGGTTTATTGTACTCGGTGATGGTGAAATGAGAAAAGCTGCCATGGCCGAACAGGACTTTGCTGCATCAGGGCGAACGGCTCAGGGTAAAAAAACTGCAAAGATTGGTAGAATGACACCCGCACAGCTTCTTGTACGGGGTTCTATTACTCATGTACAGGATGATACTGGCAGTGGTGGGGGAGGATTAAGTTTTCAAGGCTTTAGTATCGGAGGATCTGCCGGTAAAGCTGAGATGAATGTTACCATCTATCTGGTTGATTCTGAAACCGGTCAAGTGAAGGCTTCCACGGATGTTGTTGGTGTTTCCGGAAAAAGAGGTTTTACAGTCGGTTACCATGGTAGCGCACTTGGTGGATTGGGTGGGAATTTCGGTGGCTCAGAGAAAGATAATGTGGGTAAAGCCCTGGAAGATGCAGTTGGGCAGGCCGTTCTCTTTCTTATCAAACAGCTTGATGGTATTCCATGGGAAGGATCTGTGGTCATGGTTAAGGGTGACAAAATTATTATTAATCGTGGGAAACGTGAAGGTGTGGAAGTCGGCAGGGAGTTTAGAGTAGGATCGGTTGATGTGCTTGTTGACCCCGATACCGGAGAAGTACTTGATTCTGAGATGACTGAAGTAGGAACAATTAAGGTAACTAAAACTAAAGAAAAGATCTCCTACTGTGCTCCTGTCTCAGGGAGTGGTATGGGGAAGGGCATGTCTGTTTTCCCCATGGATCGTTAGAAGGATTTCATACAAAAAAAGGGTGATGGAAGTTTTTCCATCACCCTTTTTTTGTGAAAAAATATGTTAATAGCTAATACGTCTTGCTGTCCAGTAGCTGTTTCTCCAATAACTTTCAGTTATATTTGATATCATAACACCTCTACTTGATGAGGCGTGGAGAAACTCAGAGTTACCCATATAGATACCTACATGGTTGTAAAAGATACTGGGCTTGAAGAAGACCAAGTCTCCTGCCTGAATATTCTTACGAGCTATCTTTTTTCCCGTCTGAGCTTGCAGTTTTGTGGTTCTTGGAAGAGTGTATCCGAATTTGGACTGAAAGGTAACAAGGGTAAACCCGGAACAATCAATACCACGTTTACTAAGGCCCCCGATTTTATGAGGTGTGTTCTGCCATTCTTTATATTGCTTTAAGAGTATTGTCTTTACTTCAGTGCTCTTTTGTCGATCCATTGTGGTGGGTGTTTCCACCACATCAACCACTGATACCGGCATTTTCTTGCCGAATGGCATCATGGAACAGCCCGATAGTATAGAGCAAAAAACAAGCAGTAAAAGGAAAAACATGAAACGGAAATTCACTTTGTTCTATCCGGTTTATTGACTAATAATAACAGCGCCTGCTCGATCAAGAACACCCTTTTTAGACCTCATGTATTCCTTAACATCCGTCATTACGTTTTTGGCCTCTTCTCGAGTGAGTGTGAACATCTTGTAACTTCCGCTTCCATCGTGAACCAGAAGTTGTTTGAGCTTTTCACCGGGGACGTCAGGGTTAGTACAGTCTCCATTTCCCATCTTGTATATTTCATCTGGGCCTACAGTTGCAAAACCGCTATTGCCACTGCAGTCCATGGTTTCAAAAACAACTTTGTAGGCATCGGCGCTGTACCCCTGAATTGGGAATATCACAAAAGAAAGCAGAGTTGCAGTAAGTAATGTCATTTTCATGAATATCTCCTTGTGCTGATGGAAGACAGGGGCTCTGTCAATTCACTGTTTTTTACAGACGTTATCTTTTAGTGGCTGTGAGTACTATAAATCCACAGTTTTTATCCATTCCTGTTTTCGGCATCTCCATTTGAGTTACTTCCCCTGGCAACTGGTAGAGACTTGAAGCTGAAGCTGTGATGGAAAAACCGTTATCTATCAGGAGTGCTTCAATTTCTTGTGTAGTATAAAAACGGGCATATTCATAGAATGGATGGCCATTTTCTTTTTTTTGTTGCAGGTTTTTTCCCCAGGGACCGGTTGCTGGAACAAAACCCAGTATGAAATTTCCTGTTTTTTTGAGAACCCGGTGTGATTCACAAATCGTTTCCATTGGATTTTGAAGGAAGCAGAGAGTAAAAAAAAGTGAAACTCTGGCAATTGAGTTGCCTCGAAAAGGGAGTGCCTCACCGATGGCTTGAGAAACGGCAATGTTTCTTGATTGTGCTATATGTAATGGCCCACGAGCAGGATCAATTCCAAGGTTAGAACCAAATTTTGAGGCAAATCGGCCTGGGCCCACTCCAATTTCAAGGGCTGGAGATTGTCCCCTGACAATTAAAGTTTCAATTGCTGCTGCCTCAATTTCAAAAAGCAGGCTGTCGTCAAACCAGCTGTCATATTCTTTAGCACGTTGATGAAATACAGCAGAGTTTGTTTGATACTGTTTTGATGTGCTCATTTACTCTTCTTTTCAAAATTGTTCTTAACTAAAAAGTAAAGTGTGCCCTCTTCTTTCATGCTGCCAGCTGCAGTCTTTGCGTAGTTGCTGCTCCCCCAATAAAGATCTGCTCGTCCTGGTCCTTTGATGGCAGAGCCGGTGTCTTGCGGAAAAACGAATCGATGCATGGGGACCCATTCTTTAATTGTTCCGTCATCATTGAGAACCGGTTTGCGACTTATGAGAAAAGCAAGAGCGGTGTGAGGAAGTACTTCAGGGTCAATGGCAATAGAGCGCTCGGCGACCAGTGGTTCACCAAGACTTCCAGCGGGAGCACCGTCGGGAGCCCAGTTAAAAAAGATGTATTTGATATTATGGTTAAGGATTTTGCTCTGTTCTTCAGGGTGTTTCTTCAGGTATGTCCGAATAGTTGGAATGGAGACTTCTTCAAGACTCATTTTTTCTTGATCCACCAGTAGTTTTCCAATGGAGAAATACTCAAGTCCGTTGGATGCCGCGTAATGAATGGAACGAACGGAACCATCCTGTAATTGTATCTTACCGGAGCCTTGAACGTGGAGGATAAATGCATCAACCGGGTCATCCAGATATACAAGTTCATTGCCGTCTGCAAGCCCATTGTTTTCGATTTCTTCCCGAGTCCAGTAGGGAACGAATTGATTATGTTTGTTTTTACGTTTGAACAGAGTCGCACCGGTGTTGGAATCCTTCATTTGAACAAGTGATTCAGGAGGGCTGAATAAAGGATAAATATACGGGAATTCTTTAGTCAGGCTTCCCTTGAGAAAGGGTTCATAGTAGCCGGTGAAAAGCATTACACCTTTTGGGTGATCTTTTCGGCCACCTGCCTGATAGATAATGTAATTCTCCCGCATGGTACGGGCTAAATCCTCAGGATTAGGATCTTGTTTTAATATATCAATAAAAGAATTCATGGATTCACGCATCCATGAGACAGGATAAGTGTCCGGGCCAAGAGTTATCAATGATGTTGCGGGTAGCGTATCTAAATAGTGGAGATGACGAACGGCTCCAGTGAGAAGGCTCTCAAAATTCAGATCATCATCAAATACGGGAACCTCATTCTCAGAAAGTCTTTCCAAGGGAGCTGTAGCACATCCGTTCAGGAGTAAAAGTAGTCCTGAAAGAAATATGAAAAAAGTGGAGATGTTATTTGTCTTCATTTGTATCATTCCACCGTATTTGATGTGATGACCTCTGTTATTTTGGAGTGAGGGAAGGGAAAGACCTACTCAGGCCGGATAGGTTGATTGAAAACGTTCCAGAAAGTCACCAAGCATTTCCGGGGGAAGTTTGTTGATGCCAGCGGCTGCTGTTCGTCCTCCACCAGTCGGAAAGGAAAGACACAGGGTGTCAGCATCTTTTCTATTGTTCAAAGGGGCTCTTACACTGATGCGCAGAGTAGAGTCATCGTTTTCTACGATAAGAACATGGGCAGCGTCTTTTCTTTCTCTGGCTCGCAGGTTAGAGAAAACACCAGCAACCCTTCTTGACCATGAAGCATTGGGGAAAGTGTAGACACGGTTTGTTTTGTCTGGCTCCAACTCTTTTTGCTCCATGGCAAGTTCCATATCTTCTTTGAATCCACGACGAAGAGTTGCCAGCTCATTTGATTCTTCCATGAAAGCAAACGGATCATTGTATGGATGTAGTGCCAGATAAAGTGCATCTGGTGTGAAATGAAGATCGTTTAAGTTTGCGCCATATCCGTTGTAATTTAATAGTTCTCCAAGCTCACGAAGCCTTGCAAGTTGCTCTGAGCTGAGAGCAATGGTCTCTGCCACTTTTTGTGCGGAATCATGAAGATTGTCTCCATAGGCTGCAGCTACAGCCCAACTTCGATATTTACCCTGAAGAAGTCGATCTATAATGAGTGCTGTGCAGACGATGGGGGAGGGATCAATATGAACAGTCAGTTGATCTGTCTTTGGGATTTTACCTGCAAAGTGGTGGTCGGTATAGGTTACTTCGTTCCCTTGATCAAGGAGTCTGACCAGGTTTTCACGATTAGAATCAAGAGAGATATCAAAGACAGCAATATTGCTGTCTTTTACTTCTTTGATTTTATCCAGAAGCTTAATGTCACGTTTGACCCCTGTGACCAATGTGGCATCGGGTTTAGGCGTGTGCAGACGGTATTGGTGTAAGGCTAAAATACCATCGGCATCACCATTGAAAACATCGTAGTGCATCGTAACTGTTACAATCGTAAGCCCAGAGGACTTCCAATGTTGGCAAGGTTGAATATAACCATGAGTCTGTGGTCGCCAGGAGTGTACTGAGAAGCAAGTTCAATGGACCAGCAGGCAGGTTGATACATAAGTGAGATGTCCTGCAATATGGTTTCTGATTCAGAGATGGAATGTTCAATTGAGTATGTTGCAAAAATGGTATCGTAGAGTTGTGCTCTGGCAGCAAGATTGATCTGTTGAGTGTCACCTTCATCGCCATATCTGTAATCAAGGTTGAGATAGTCTCCTCTACTGTTCAGGTATGAGGCTTCAACAGTGTGAGAGATGAATCCTTCTCCATACGCATCTACGCTGGTTTTGTAGATGAACCAGGCCTGGTCCGTAGGATTCCAGCGAAGTTTTGCATTGACATCTGAAAAAGGAGTCTCAGTTGCTTCACTGCGCAAATCGTAACTCTGCCAGATCTTCAGGTAGCCATACTCGGCACCTGTAGTGTTACCTTTACTGTCCGTACCAAAGAGATCGAAAAAGTTGTCTATTCCGTATGTTACAGCATTTTGGTGGGCTTTATTGTCAACGGAATCAAAATCAGGAAGTTCAGTTTGATCTTCATCAGTGAGATAATTATATTGCACATATGGCCTGAAGGTATGAGTGATGCCTTCGGTGCTTCCCATATCCAGGTTAAAGTCTCGTAGAAAGGTGGTGCCGACCTCTGTATTAAAGTCTCCAAGAAAACGATTTTGAGAAGTGTCACCTTCCCATATTCCATCACCAAAGGTTTGAATATTATAATAGGTGTCACGAACACCAACTTCAGCACGGGACTCGAGATAAGGGCCAAGAGGGAGTGGTGCGCTCAAGCGAGGGTGAAGATCAATACGATGTCCGCCAACGCCGTTTTCCCGATAATAGTTTACGTAATCTGTATCCCAGTCAAGGGTGAAGTCTGTATCACCAATGAGTTGACTGCCTGTGAAATCAAGACTTGGAAGTTTCCAGAGAGGTGTGGGGCTGCTTGTTGTTGTCCTGACATCATTGATACCAAGAAAAACACCTTCAAGAGCCATTCCGTCCCAGGACTTAAGAAGCTTAAATGAGTTCTCTCTCTGGTCATTGGTTCTGTTTTGGAAACCACGACCAAAAGCATCGCTGAATTTGTTATTGCTTTCCTCAAATCCAGTAATGCCGGAGTTGAATTCTACCAGGTAGTCACGGTCAGAAACAATATCAAGATCCATACGGGTGTAGACATTGTTCTCAAAATCGTGATCAACTTTACCACGCACCCAATATCTGTTCTGTTCAGTATGAGTGTAGCCGGTATCTTCCCAGTATTCAGTTTCAGATGGGTCAGAGAGGTCGTCGTTGAGGTAACTGGCCATGAAGGAACCCTTCTTTTGGGCACCAAGGACATAACGATATTCCATTCCGGGCATGAAACCACGGTCGGCGTAGAATTCAGGGTATAGGGTAATGTCTGAAGAGTCCGAAAGGTTAATAAAAAGTGGCATATTAATACCAAAGCCGTTTCGGTTAGAATTGGAAAGCTCAGGGAAGAGCAATCCTGTCTGGCGTTTATTGCCAACTGGTATCATCAGCCAGGGGGTATATAAGATGGGTACATCCTTGATTCGAAATGTTGCGTGTGTCATAACCGCATATTCACCCTGTGTGACATCAGTATTCTTTGCTGCAAAACTCCATGGTGGTGTGTTTTCTTCAGGAACTTTACAGGTAACCACCCAGCCATTTTGGATATTGTAACTGTTAACACCTGTTTTGGTAATGGTTTCACCTTCCAGATGAAGATCCATGGCGTCCCGGAGAATGATCGCTTCTTTAAAGCTTCCTGTCTGCTCATTCAGGTCCATTACACCTTCTTTTGCCCGGAGCATATCTTTATCATTTGCGATGGAAACATTTCCCTTTGCTTTTATGGAATGTTGATCAACATCATATGCAATCCAGTCAGCCTTAATCGTCATCTCAGTTTTGGTGCGGGGGGTTGTGTCAAGCGCAACCTCTTGAGTGGCTACGTCTTCATTGGTTTCTTCCGTTCCTTCTTCGAGCAGAAGTGACCAGGCAGAAGTTTCTGCAACTTCAATTTCTTTCTTTGGAGGGAGGGTACGTATTTGTGTGAGAACCACATTACCCTCAGCAATTACACTCTGAGGGTCTTCAAAGCGAAGAACTTTGTCAGCCTCTATCTGCCATTCATCAGTTTGAATTGTTTCCGCCTGGAGAAAAGCAGGTTGAACCGCCAGGGCCAGTAAAGAGCCAAGGCAGAGAGAGAATTTAGAAGAAGAACGACGATTAAAGAGCTTTGTCACAGGTAACTCCATGAGAAATCATATGTTTTCATGCCAAAAAGGGCATGAGTTTTGATAAGAAAACACTTGTGTGAGGCTACCAGGTACGATCTCGTTGATTCAAGGTGATAAAATCCTTGTAGCCCTGACTAGTAAAGGATAGATCAATTAACCTACGAAATGTACGAGGATGGGCGGTTGGTGTCAAGTTTAAAATCATATATTTGCCTTGATTATAAAGGAAAATTGTTTTAGTTTCTTTTAGAATTGTAGTGTGTTTCTTATAAGGAGAATAATATTTCCCTTGTCTTTCTGTATGAAAGTATTACTTGTAAGCATACTGCTAAATGAATCAAACCTCTTTTCTCTCTGTCCTGGCCATAAATTCCCCCTTTAGTTAGTAGTTTAAATGGATTTCGAGAAAAGTTGAAGCAGTAACATCCCTGTGTGGTGTGTATTGTGAAATTATTTGTTCTTTGCTGCATGAGGTAAGTGCATCAAGAGAGCAGTGGTAGCCGGAGAATGAATGTTCTCTGGAAAATTGTATGTCAAAGGGATGTAGCTGAAAAAAGTTTCAACTCTTTTTCAAAAGTAGCGTCGTTAACTTTGTAATTCATGGATTATTCCGTGGTGATTAAGTCAGAGCAAGGTGATGGCATGATATAGAATGGGAAAATGGACAAATGTTGTCCTTTGTTCCCGTAGAAAAATGAGACAATCTCGTTTTGATGGGATTGTTAAAAATGTTCCAGAGCAGGCTTGACCTGTCTCTGGTAAAGGAAAATCATGGTAGATAAGAAAGTAGAGTCAAAGAAAAAGACTGTACAGGAAAAAACAGTAAAGAAGGCATCGACTGGTGCTTGGTGGAAGAGTACAGCAAAAAAAGAAACAGCAAAAGAAGCACCCGTAAAAGCCGCAGTTAAGGCTGAAGTAAAAGGGCCTGCCAAGAAAGCAGCACCAAAACCAAGAAAAAAAGCAGCTCCTAAAAAGAGTGCTGTGCAGCCTCGTCCCCCTAGGAAGAAACCTGTACCTAAGAAAAAACCTGTCAATGTAGTAAAACCGGTAAAAGAGCCTGTGGAAGTTGACGGTAATGTCGATTCCGGTAAATCACTGGCCAGTGCTCAAATCATTGCCGAACCTGAAACATCTAAAGCAAAGGCTCCAAAAGCTCAAGAAGAGACAAAGGCTCAAGAAGAGACAAAAACTCCTGAAGAGACGAAAGGTGCTGAAGAGATCAAGCCCCAGGAGCAACCAAAACGATCCCGTGGAAGGAGCAATCAGAAGGCGAAGAGCTCTGGCACAGAGAATCAGCAATCACCCCCTGTCGAAAAACAAGTTCCTGCTGAAAAGCCACAGACTTTAAAGCTTCTTATTAATGCTGAAGAGCCTGAAGAATGTCGCCTGGCACTTCTCGCCGATGGCCGACTGGAGTCCATTCATGTCTCCACCGTTTCTTCCAAGCAAACTAAAAACAACATCTATAAGGCAAGGATTGTCGCTATAGAAAGTAATCTACAAGCTGCTTTTGTGGATTACGGAACGGATAAAAATGGTTTTCTTCCCTTTAATGAAATCCATCCTGAATATTATAAGCAGGAAATCAGCGAAACAAATAAACGCTACATTCAGCAACATCAGTGGAAGAAACTGAAAATTCACGAAGTCCTTGAAAGGGGACAGGAAGTGCTGGTACAGGTCGTGAAGGAGGAAGTGGGAAATAAGGGGGCCAATATGACTACTTATCTCTCAATCCCCGGCCGTGGTGTTGTGTTGATGCCAGGTTCTGATTCTAATGGCATATCCAGAAAAATCAGTGGTGAAGAACGACGATCGCAATTGCGTGAGATTATGGCGGGACTGAATATTCCCGAAGGTGTTGGTTGGATTGTTCGTACCGCAAGCAAGGATGTTACAAAAACAGCCATTACCAAGGATGTCCGTTTTCTTTCAAAGCTCTGGAAAGAGATAAAAGCCAAAGGCCAGGCCCTTGAAGGTGTCGGACGGGTGTATCAGGATCATGATTGTGTGCTTCGATTCTTACGTGAACATTTTGATCCTGAGATTAAAGAAATTCTGGTTGATGATCTGATCGCTCTTGAAAAGGTGAAAGATTTTCTGGATCTTCTGCCTACTAAGCAGAAAGGTGCCAAGGTAAGGCTCCATAAGGGAGCAAGGCCAATATTTAATCAGTTTAATGTGGAAGATCAGATTGAATCGATTTATCAGCCACAGGTTCAGCTTCCTTCAGGTGGGTCGATCGTTATTGATCCCACTGAGGCTCTGGTTGCCATCGATGTCAATTCTGGTTCAACCGGAAAGGGAAAAAATTTCGAAGAATCCATCTTCAAAGCGAATATGGAAGCGGCAACAGAACTTGCTCGTCAGTTGCGGCTTCGTGATCTTGGCGGATTGATTGTGGTTGATTTTATTGATATGCGTATCAACAGGAATATTCGTGAAGTTGAGCGTCAGGTCAAGACTGCAATGAAACGGGATCGAGCCAAAGTTGATACCAGTCGGATATCTAAATTTGGGCTTATGCAGATTTCAAGACAAAAACTTGGTGCCCCTATTGAAACCAGTAACTACCGTGTTTGTGAGCATTGTAAAGGACGTGGTATTGTACGGTCTGTTGAAACATTAGCTCTGTTTTATCTGCGGAGAATCCAGACGGGAGCCAGCAGGAAAGAAGTGGTTCGTGTGGAATGTCACTTTCCACTGGATGTAGCCCAGTATCTTTTGAATAATAAACGAAGCGAAATTGGTGATATGGAGTCGCGGAATAAAATTGATATTGTTATTGTTGCCGATCCCACCCTTAAACCGGCTGATCATGAAATTCTTTTCCATAAGCAGGAAAAGTCGAACAAAGATGGAAAACAGGCTTGAGGAAAAAATTGAACTAGGGTATATACTTCCTTTCGAATGCACTAGTAGCTCAGCTGGATAGAGTACCTGACTACGAATCAGGGGGTCGCAGGTTCGAATCCTGCCTAGTGTACCAGTAATTTAAGGCACTTATCGTTAACTCGGTGAGTGCCTTTTTTTTTGTTTTGGTATATCTGCCCCACAATCCCTGTTCTATTTCGGCCAATTACCCCGTATTTCAATTCATTTATCCGAATTTACTGTACCGCTATAAAGAAGAACAAGAGTGTCAGAACAGATCACGAATTCATGAACTGACAAGGATGGGTGTAATGGTGGAAATTCTGTCGGTGTGGGAATACCAGTTCTGTTGTAATCTGTGAGTGACAATCTACCACAGATGCTTGGTAGATCGTCAGCAGTAGGGGAGGGTGATGAAAGAACAACTCATAAATTTACAGAGATTTTGAATGCTCAAACAGCTCTTCTTGATGATTTAGGAAAACCATTGTATTATTAGGGATGGAAGCAGTTGTATCAAAACTAACAGATCAGGCGTTATCGCTTCCCACAATCGATCGTGTACTTCTGGCTGACAGATTACTTGAGAACCTAAATTCTCCAAGCAGTGAAGAGTTAAATACATTTTGGGCTGAAGAGGCGGAACTAAAAATTGACGAACTTGGTTCTGGTATTGCACAGGCCATATCAGGTGAAAAGATTTTGGCTGATATTCGGAACCGATTAGCGAAATGACCTATTTGTTTTATCCTACAGCACATTCTTATCTGGAAATAGGGTTGTAAATGCCATTAATTTTTGAATGGGATGAGGCAAAAGCCTCTAAGAACAAAAAGAAACATCACGTTTCATTTGAGGATGCGTGTACTATTTTTAGTGACCCGCTATCATTAACAATACCTGATCCATTACATTCAGTGGACGAGAACCGTTTGGTCATTATTGGTCGTTCTCAAAAACAAATATTACTGGTTGTTGTTCATGTTGAGCGTAGCTCGCTTATTAGGCTAATCTCTGCACGTCAGGCTACAAAGCATGAAAAAAAACATTATGAGGCAGATCATGGGTAAACAAGATAAAGATATGCTTGATGAATATGATTTTTCAAATGGTACCAGAGGGAAATATACCTTACGATACCAAGAAGGAACAAACATTATCAAATTAGATGAAGATGTTCGGAAAATGTTCCCTGATGCGAAGGCTGTGAATGCAGCTTTGAGGTCATTGGCTGGAATAATTAAACAGCATGAAAGAACAACCTGAATTAAGACCAGGAAGACATTTCATGTGAGAGTCGGTGTGAGAAAAGCGTTCCAAAATCTGCTAAAACGTGAAGAATCAGATAAAATCTGGAATTCATTTCTTTAGTGATTCTGGTAGCTTGCTGCAAATAATGAGGTTGCGCAGATTAGAGGAGTTTGACTACGAATCAGGGGGGCGCAGGTTCGAATCCTACCTAGTGTACCAGTAATTTAAGGCACTTATCGTTAATTCGGTGAGTGCCTTTTTTTATTTTGTGGTTTTTGGGGTCTACGCCAAAGAAAGGGGGCATTAGTCCTTATCATAGCAAACTGTAATTGCAACTCTTGATACAGGATTGTCAATGTCATTCTCAAAATCAGCTGTATAAAAGCTTTTTACAGCTACACCTCTAAAGGCTTCAGAAGTTTCTCCCTGAACAAGTCTGTCTCCTCTGCCACCGACTGTTAGATTGAAATCACGATCAGTACTGCTGCTTATTGTTCTAATTGTTCCAGACATTGAAGTTGATGTCATGTTTAGTCCCCAAATAGGGCCTTGCTCATCGTATGTAATTAAATAAAACCATATGTCGCCACTATTTTCATCAGTTTGGAAACAAGTGGGACCCGTTGGAGGAGCGGGGGGAGCAGGGTTTACTGAAACTGTAGTTGAATCAGTGGCAGAACCCAGACCATTTGTTGCTTTCAGATTGTAGGCGGTAGTAGATCGGAGTTGGTACGTTTGGGAACCACTTGATGAGGATTGCAGAACATCATTAATTGTTACCGCGTCGGCATTATGTGTCTCATATGTTATTGTTACGTTTTTTCCATAATCTATCAGACGATCACTTGCAGATATGTGAGCAACTGGAGGAGTTAGCTGTATGATTGTTATTGGCGGAGTTTTAGAGATATTTCCGGCCCAATCTGATCCTTCTGCATAAAGTATTACCTGACTACTCACTGAATCGGGGAGTATCGTTCCCGATACATTTAGCATTCTACTGGTTTCTCCATTCTCAATGGTGTTTTTAGCTGTATAGTTCGTAGTTGAATCACCACTTGTATTTTTAAATAACCCTCCTGAAATGACAATTAGTTTTGCGTACTTCGCTCCGCCTGGATCTGATGTGTTAAATACTACGGGTAATGTGGAGCCTGATTTTACGTATACAGTTTTAGGGCTATCGCTATCTCCAACAGAAAGCACTTCCTTGTCTGTCACAACCAATAGTCCCACACTAGGAGGGGAAGTATCGTCTTTAAGGTTTGGAATGACTTTTTTGGAGCATCCTTGCAGGTTGAAGAGACTCAATAATATAAAGGAAAATG
Source organism: Desulfocapsa sp. (assembly GCA_030635405.1). The sequence continues at coordinate 9,457 of DAOVZA010000003.1, read as the reverse complement.
TGACAATATTTACGAGCATATTTCCTGCAGTGGGGAGATTTTTAATGTTCATCATTATGCCTTTTCTGATAAGTTTTCCTTACTAATACCGATTTCTTAGACTAAATTACCATACAAGTGAGTGTCGATCAATCTGACTTATTGAGAAGGTTGATTCAACAGAGGTTAATGTGATTTCTAATAAAGGAGATAATATTATGTCTTACAGTGTAAGAATGTTTGCCTTACTGGCCTGCATGGTTGTGCCTGGAATTGGACATACTGAGCCACCTCAGTCGAAAGTATCAATACTCACCTTTGAGAGAAGTCCAGTTGATGTAGGGTCACTCAATTCAGGTGAATTCACTTTTGTCCCTCCTTCCCTGCAACTTGTTAGCAAGGAGGCAAAACCGATTCTCAACGTTAAGAGCCTGTTTCTCGATGATGACGGTCACATCAATGTGAAAATTCGCAATGATGGCGGCAAGTCTGTGCCTCCAGAGATTGGCGTCTATTCCTTGTTTGTTAATGGCCAACTGGTGGAGAAAAAACCTCTTTCAAGTATTGGCGGTCAGGAGTTTCGGTATCCAGGTGGGATGAGCATTCTGAAAACAGGAGTACGTCTGCACAGTAATCAACAGAGGGTTGGGTTTCAAATTGATCCTGATAAACAGATTGATCAGACGATGAGATATTTTAATATTCGAACGCAAATGTTTACACCACCAAGGCGAACTGGTGTTGACCTTGTCTTAGAATCCTTGATTCCAACCAACCCCAGAATCAATAATCGATCGGGCCTTGGAATTGAGGTTTCCAATCAAGGAACGTCTCCTCTAGCTGCCGGAAGCAGGGCTTTAATTCGGGTACGCTTAGACGATAATAATCTTCTCCATGAAGCGTGGTACACCTTTGCCAGGACACTTAGAGTTGGCGAGAAAACCACAATACAGCCGGCGGTTATTGTCCCGGTAAGTGGGCATTTGACGGTGGATGTTGATCTTGCGCTCGAAGAAAAAGACCTGGATACTACCAATAATCATATAGAACGCAAATTGATCGTGGACTTAAATCCCTATGAAAAATTTCTTGCTAAATTTGATGATCCAAACTCTCCAGTGACCATGATCCCATTTTATTGGGATGATGGAGATGGGATTCTAAATCAGTATTCACAATGGACAGAGAGTCAAAAACGAGATCTTCTGAGTGCCATTGTGCGTCGTGAGATGGGACAGGGGCCACCGCTTATTGAACCTCCAGAAGTCGTGGATATCCTTACCCCTAGCAGGGCTACCGTGATATCTACTGAAAATGCATGGAATATCTATCTGGCATTTGTCGCGCAAAGTCTCTGGGTGGAAATTAATAAGAAAGTTCCCTGGTCACTGTTGGATCAGGATCCTAGGCACATCAAAACATTTAGCAGCGGAACATATTTTGTGTGTAGGCCTGAATTTAATGGGTGTGCTTTCAATCCGTTATTTTCCCAGGGGATTAGTTATATTGCTCCATGGAACCCTCTGCCGGAATACGAATTTCTTGAAAATTTCGGTATGATAGGAGACACTCACGAAGAGACTATCTATGCCTTTACAGAGTGGATGCGTGGTCGTCTTAGTCATTTTAAGCTCTACATGATAAATGCAGATGACGATAGAGAAACATTAGAATTTGCCCAGTATAATTATAAGGGGATCAGTCCACCTCCTGAACGAATACTATATCCTTTGGAAGGACGAGCTGTGGAATCGTTTGGCTGCACCACGACTTCAGGGTTGTATGCCTGTACTCTGGGCACAGTTAATATTCCGGTTGAGGTTACATCTACTAGTCTTGATTGGTATGTTGACTCAATTGAATCCGGCGGGCACACCCGACCGCTGTTTTGGTCATTAGGTAAGACGTTGGGGCATGGTGATGAGCCCTATAGTAGATTGTCTCGTCCAATCTATAATGGAATACCCATTGAGGATTTGTTTTTTGATTTTGATCCGCAATATTTTCCACCAAATAGTTGGGAGACACCTGCCATTAACGATGTGGATGTCCTGGCCCATGGTCAATTAGATTGTGTTAACGGCAAGTGTAATACTAAGACGGAGCAATTGACGTATCTGTATGGAAAGGAAATGCGTAAGAGAAATCTGGAAGGGCTTGGTGGATATCTATTGAGCAGCTATATTGACGGGACACCTGCAGTAGATACTCCAAGTGAGCTAAATGACATCTTAACAGGACCGTTTGTGAAGCCTTATTTTTCTCTGAGAGAACAGGCTCAGATAAGGCGACAATTGGAAAGGCAACTGCTGGAAATTGGCGATGGAGATCGGCAAAAAGGTGTGGCACGAGTACGTGGAAGAAGTAAATTCTTTTGGGACAACATAAATTAAAAACGCTGGGCTTTTCTTAGTTAAGGGATGGCGGCGTTTCTTCTTCCTGTTCGATTTTTTTTAACCTAGATGTCATTAGCATGGGTGAACATATTCCTGCCATTATTCTTGGAGGCATAAAGAGCCTTATCCGCAGCCTCAATGAGTTCTTTCTCGGTGGATCGCTGAGTGGTCATTGTTGCCACTCCCAAACTAATGGTTAAAAAATCTGCTGTTTTACTGGAACTGTGAGGGATTTGTAGATTCTCAATCATTTTCTGCATCAGATCAGCAATTGCCAGTGCTCCTGTTTGATCTGTTTCGGGGAGAACCACAACAAATTCTTCACCTCCATACCTGGCAACCATGTCGGCAGGACGATTAACTGTTTTTGCAAGGGCTTTGGCAACCATCTGTATACTCTTGTCACCAGCCTGATGACCATAGGTATCATTGTAGAGTTTAAAATGATCAATATCGCACATGATGAGTGATAGTGATGATTTCATTCGTTGTCTGCGTAGCCATTCTTTATGAAGAATATCATCAAAATAGCCCCTGTTTGCTATTTGGGTGAGTCCGTCTATGTTAGATTGTTTTTCCAAGGCATCCGTAAGTCGGACAATTCTAAGTCCAAAACTGCCGATGGCTAGAATTCCGATAAACAGTATGAAGAAATGGCTGATTACCAGAAAGTTTGTTTGTTTTTTCTGAACAGGAAAAGAGACGCTTATTCCTCCTCGTATATCTCCTTCTTTATAGCCCTGGTTTGCATGGCATTTAAGACAACTTTTTTTGGTGATCAGAGGCTTCATGTAGTGGAATACTTCTGTATGATTTTCAGAAAAAGATTCAAATCTTTCCTTGCTTTGATTCTTCTCAAAATCCTGTAAGGAAGCTTTTTCCCATAGTGTCGCTTCGTTACCAGGGTTTATCGGGTTCAGACTTGTCAAATGAAACTGTATTTGTCCTTCCTTGTCAGCAATCTCAGAAATCATCCTGGTCATGAAGGCTGGATTAATTAAAGTTAACTGCTGATCGTTTGTTGTTTTAACATCCCTGTTTGGGACATCTAAGTATGGATTTGGTTGAAGTGTCTCTGATATGCATAGATACACACCACCATGTGCAGCGTTCCAGGCTCTGGATATTAAAATCTGTTGCACAAATGCTCTGGCTGTATTGACATGTTCACTATCAGCAGATTCTTTTAGTTGAAATATATTCCAGGAAAAAGAGGCAAGGATGCACACAGTCCAGATTGTGACTACAAGGATGACATCTCTTTTTGGGTTGAGTTGCATGATTTCTCTGTTAAAAAAATGATCGTTAAATAAAGCGTATCGTACCCTGATTGAGAAATCCAGGGAATTTTATGTAACGAGGATATACAGCAGAGAATAGGTTGTTTTTGTTAGGATTGGCATCTTCTCTGCATCAGAGAAGCCAGGAAAGAATCGAGAAAAAGTTGAAAGAAATGAAACATAAGGCAGACAAGGATAGCGTTACCAGTGTCGTAATTGATACTTGCCAGCACCGCAAGAGCCAAAGCCAATGTCTTCTGGGATGTTACAAAGAGCATCGCTTTTTTGTCTTTAGAGGAGAGTTGCAGAATTTTTGAGGCATATGAACAGATAATGAGCAGAAGAATATGAACGGAAGCAACTGCAGCAAGAATGGTTACAAAGTCAAACAGAGTAAGTCCTGCCATTGCAGATTTGGATGAGGAAAAAGATGCGTAGGCGATTATAATTACACAGCTTGAATTTAGATAACTCCACAGAGGTGAAACGTTCTTTTTTGAGAGTACAGTGCGTATCATTTTCCCGATAATAAAGGGAAGCAGAACCAGAAAAAGCATCTTAAAGAGAAGTGCAATCTGGTCAATATCAATTGGGCCTGCGGCCTTAAGGCAGTAATCTAGTACAAATGGCATACTGAATATGCCAAGCAGATTCAGTGAAATAGTGAGAAAAAGTGCCAGTGTTGCGTTGCCCCGGCTCGCTTCGGTAATAACAACTCCCGATGAAATGGTGGGTGGGACACTGCACATAATGACCAGTCCCATTGTAAGATGGAGTGGTAAATTCAGCAGACTACTCAACAAGAGTCCAAGAAAAGGAGCAACTAAAAGTGAAATAGTAGCTGCGATGAAAAATAGTTTAAGGAGGGTTGTGTCAGCGTTGAGTGCTTTAGGACCTGTCTGGTAGCCACTCACGAGGAAGATCATGACAATAACAACTTTTAAGCCGTTATTGTCAGCAATAAATATCCCCCCTGTTGGCAGAAAAAAACCGGTAATGCCAGCCACAATAAGGCCGAGCGGGAGAAAAAGTTGTTTCATGAAATTTAAAATTGTTCTGACCGAAAAAACGAATGTTTTCGGTCAGAACATGGTTTGCGAATTCTAGAGAATCTGTTTCATTGCACTCATGTAGGAGCGCAGTTCTTCACCAACGGCTTCAACACCGGTGTATCGGATGGACTCATTGGTTTCGATGAGTTCAACGTTGTTTACCCCATTGTCTTTGGGCTCAATGGTCTTACCAATAACATCTGTGTTCACTGTTTTCATAAAGTCAGCAAGCAGTGGGAGACAGGCATGGTTAAAGAGATAGCAGCCATATTCAGCAGTATCTGAGATAACAACATTCATCTCATAGAGTTTTTTACGGGCGATAAGGTTAGCGATGAGCGGAACCTCATGAAGAGATTCGTAATAGGCGGACTCTTCTTTGATTCCTGCTGAAACCATGGTGTCAAAGGCGAGTTCAACACCAGCTTTAATCATGGCAACCATGAGAATAGCGTTGTCAAAGAATTCCTGCTCGCTGATTTCAGTGTCAGCAGCTTCTGTTTTCTCAAAAGCAGTTTCGCCTGTCTCTTTACGCCACTTCAGAAGATTTACATCGTCATTAGCCCAATCTTCCATCATGGTTTTGGAGAAATGCCCGGACATGATATCATCCATATGTTTATGGAAGAGTGGTTCCATAATAGACTTCATCTCGTCACAAAGTTCATTTGCTTTGATTTTTGCAGGATTGGAAAGTCTATCCATCATATTGGTGATGCCACCATGTTTGAGCGCTTCGGTGATGGTTTCCCATCCGTGCTGAATCAGTTTCACAGCATAGGCTGCATCCATTCCCTGCTCAGTCATTTTGTCAAAACAGAGAAGAGATCCAGTTTGCAGCATTCCACAAAGAATGGTCTGCTCGCCCATGAGATCAGATTTAACTTCAGCCACAAAGGATGACTGCAGGCAGCCTGCACGATGTCCGCCCGTTCCTGCTGCATACGCTTTCGCAATATCCCAGCCGATTCCCTGAGGATCATTTTCACGATGAACGGCAATAAGGGTTGGAACTCCAAAGCCACGTTTGTATTCTTCACGAACTTCAGTTCCAGGAGATTTTGGAGCAACCATGACAACGGTGATGTCATCACGAATCTGCATTCCTTCTTCAACGATGTTGAATCCATGAGAGTAAGAAAGACATGCACCCTGTTTCATCAGAGGCATTACTGCTTTGACGACGTTAGTGTGCTGTTTGTCAGGAGTCAGGTTGATAACAAGGTCAGCGTCAGGCAGCATTTCCTGATAAGTACCAACTTTGAAATCATTCTCTGTGGCATTCTTCCATGATTGGCGTTTCTCTGAAATTGCAGCATCACGAAGGGTGTAAGATACGTCAAGACCAGAGTCACGAAGATTGAGCCCCTGATTTAACCCCTGAGCGCCGCAACCAACAACTACGATTTTTTTACCTTTGAGTGCATCAACTCCATCGAACTCAGACATATCCATAAAACGGCATTGGCCAAGTTCTTCAAGTTGAAGACGAAGGGGAAGAGAGTTAAAATAATTGTTTGACATTGTAATGCTCCTTTTAGCAGATGATCATTCAGGTACGTGTCGATGTATTTCCTGAATGGGATAAAAAACGTTAAAAAAGTGAATTATTGTTGAACTATATTAATAAGGAAAAGTGTTGCGTAAAGTGAATTGTTTGTAATATAGTGTTGCAATATCTGAAACATTCTTTTTTCTCTATAACACCAATGAATATTCGAGATCTAAAACTCTTTAGGCATCTTTCAGGGACGCTCCATTTTGGGCAAAGCAGTCGTGCCTGTCATGTAACTCCTTCTGCTCTGACTAGAATAATTCAACGCCTTGAAGATGATCTGGATGAACAGCTATTTCTGCGTGATAATCGTTCGGTAAGACTCACTATTGCAGGTGAAACGTTTCGTTCCTACGCAGAGGATGTACTGCAGCGGTATGAAAAGTTAAAAGGAGACCTTTCGCGGGAACGGGTGTTGCGAGGGGAAATATCTTTATATTGCTCTGTTACAGCGGCGTATTCAATTCTGCCGGATATCTTTCAGAAATTTCGATCTGTATATCCGGAGGTGAATATAAATCTCCAGACAGGGGATGCGGCACTTGCCTTAACTAAATTACAGAACCGGGAAGTGGATATTACCGTGGCGGCTCTTCCTGAAGTTTTACCGCAACGTGTGGAATTTTTAAAAATTTTGGAAACACCATTGGTATTTATCCGTCCTTCTGCATTTCCTGAAATAATACAGTATCAACAGCAGCAGATTAATTGGCAGAAAACACCGATTATTACGGCAAATTTCGGGTTGAGTCGTGAATGGACAGATCGCTGGTTTTATGAAAAGGATATTACCCCAAATGTGTATGCTCAAGTTGCCGGTAACGAGGCCATTATCGCCATGGTTGCGCTCGGCTGTGGGGTTGGCGTGGTTCCGGAACTAGTCCTTGAAAAAAGCCCATTAAAGGATCAGATCAGGATTTTACCAGTTACCCCTGAGCTTGAATCTTTTTCCATCGGAATCTGCACCATGAAAAAAAATATGCGGGTTCCGCAGGTGAATGCCTTTTGGAGCATCGCAGGTTCCGTTTGAAAAAGTACTTTCTCTAAAGAACAGATGCAATGACATCGCTGAGTTCTTTCAGATCAAATGGCTTGGCAATGGCCGCCCGAAAGCCATAATCTTCAAAATTTGCCATCACTGGATCATTTGAATAGCCGCTTGCAACGATGAGTTTCGCTGTCGGATCGATCTTGAGAAGTCTTCTACCCGCCTCTTCACCTCCCATACCACCAGGGATGGTAAGATCCATAATCACAATATCAACAGGTGTATTATTGTCCTGTAACTCCTGATATTTGTTAATGGCTTGTTCCCCGTCATTTACAGCAATGGCCTCATGGCCAAGGACGGCAAGCTGTGCTTGGGCAACATCCAGTATCATTTCTTCATCATCCATCAGCATGACTCTTGCGGCTTTGACTGGTGATGCTATGGTTGTTGCGGCAGTGTTCACAGTATTTACACCCAGTATTGCAGGAAGATAAATGGTGAAACGTGTACCTTCACCGGGTTCTGAGTCAACTGTGATATATCCATCATGCTTATTGACAATCGAATGACAGATAGCCAGACCCAGGCCGCTTCCTTCCTGTTTTGTCGAGAAGTAAGGGTCAAATATTTTACTCTGGATATTTCTTGGGATACCAATACCACTGTCCTGAATAATGATGCGGACAAAATTCCCCTGGTCCACGCTGAGAAGAGATTCTGACGCAGCATCGTCGATATTGTCACATATGATGGAGACTGTGCCACCTTCGGGCATGGCGTGCTTGGCATTGAGTATGATATTTTGGATGACCTGGCCTATTTGGCCACTATCCACATCTGATCTCCAGAGATCGTCCGGGAAAGTGTAATTGCAGGCAACCTGACTGCCATGGAGTACGAAATCAGCGGATTCAGTAATGAGTTCCGGAAGGATGATTTCTTCTTTTATCGGATCTCCACCCTTTGCAAATGTCAGCAGTTGCTGGGTGAGCTTAGTGGCTCTTTTAGTCGCTCTTCTTGCTCCTTCAAGTAATTCCAGACTTTTAACATCTTCTTTGGCGATTCGTAATGAAGTGAGTTCAATATTACCAAGAATTGCGGCCAGGATATTATTAAAATCATGGGCAATACCACCGGCAAGAACACCAATTGATTCAAGTTTTTTAATTTTTAATAATTCTTCTTCCATCTTCTGCTCATGACTGACGTCACGAAATACCAGTACAACTCCGACAACCTTACTTTGTGCATCACGAATAGGAGCACCACTGTCAGCGATACTTTTTATGGTGCCATCTTTGGCGATAAGGGCAGTGTGGTTGGCAAGCCCAACTATTCTTCCAAGGTCTAATACCCGTTGAACAGGACTTACACATTTCTGGCCTGTTTTTTCATTGATAATATTGAAAATTTCTGAAGAATCTTTGCCCTGGGCTTCTTTGCTTTTCCATCCAGTCAGGTTTTCTGCCACTTTGTTAAGAAAAACAATTTTCCCCATCGTGTCAGTTGCAATGACGCCATCGCCAATGGAACGAAGGGTGACAGCAAGCCTTTCTTGTTCGGAGGCTAATGCAGCTTCTGTTGCTTTTTGAACGGTGATATCCTGAACAGTTGCGTAAATAACCTCTTTGTCTTCATGGGTAATCTTTTTCAGGTTTACTTGTACGGGAAATGTGGAATCATCGCCTGGCCGTTTTGCAATCCATTCAAATTCCTGCTGGATTCCTTTATTTGCTTGTTCCCAAACGATTGGTAATGTTTCCATCTGATTTTCGGGAGCAGAGTAATCAGAAATAATCAATTTAAGAGCTTCTGATTTTGTTACTCCGTACATTTCAAGCATGGTTTTGTTGATGTCAACAATGGTTCCATCCATGTTGTGGATAAAAATGGCAGCGGGAGAAGAGTCAAATACGTTCTGCAGGTCTTTTGTTTTAATATTGATCTGTTTTTTGAGTAGAATAGATATGAGGAAGATGGAAAGAAGTAGTCCGCTGCCAGCTAATAAAGCAAAAATAATCCATTTGGGAAGTTGGGTCGCATGTCCTTCATGACCAAACCATTTCTCAAGGGATTGGTAATAGATAGAATTTTTGTCACTAAGCAGCAGGGATAATTGGCGGTCTATGGTATTCAGGACTTCTGCGTTCTTTCCTTTAGGCGCTGCATAACGAACCTCTATGGGATTGAAGATCATTGGTGTT
>DAOVZA010000228.1 GCA_030635405.1 Desulfocapsa sp. | reverse complement strand
TCAAAAAAAGGGTATGGGAGAAATTCTTCCATACCCTTTTTTTTGTTCTATCAATTTTTAGGCACTTGCAGCGTTTCGCAATGCATCACACATTTTCTGTAACTGTTCATCGCTCATCTTTATAGAAACCGGATAAACCAGAGTTCTTGACATAATATCAGCAGATTTAGGAAGCAGCTCAGGGTCATAAACCACTCGACGTTTTCCACCAGGTTCCGCAAATGGCCATCCTGATTTTGTTAGGGTGGATCCTTCTAAAAGATGTTCCCAGCTTGGATAAAAATGCCAGCTATTTTCACTGAAATTGATTGCACCTACCCCGTCTTCAGAAAGACTTGCATTTACACGAGAGCACTGTTCAGCACTTTCCATTATAAACGCAAAAAAGGTCGCTGTATCTCCTGCTTCATCGACTAATGTCCTGAATTTAACGCCAGGTATCGCAGAAGCTGCTTCACGAAGCTTTGCCTTGTGTCCTCTTTGTGCGGCGATCATGGAATCAAGCTTAGCAAGCTGGGCAATGCCCATTGCACCTTGAAGTTCCATCATTCTATAGTTAAAACCTATAAACCTTCTCCCTTCCCCACCACGTCCACCAGGGTTCACAACATGATCGTGACCATGATCATGATACTCAGACATGGTTTTCCACATCTCCTCATCATTTGTTATAATCATACCACCTTCTCCGGTGGTCATGGTTTTTACAGAATCAAAGGAAAATGTACCACAATTACCAAAGGTTCCTAAATGCTGTCCGTTAATTCTTCCACCTGCTGCCTGGGCAGTATCCTCAAGAACAGGAATGTTATGTTCAGCAGCAATAGCCACAATCTCTTCAATTCGTGCCATGGCCCCAAGCATATGAACCGGAATAATACAGCGTGTTTTATCGGTTATTTTGGTTTTAAGATCTTCGGGATCCATATTCAAGGTTTCATCAACTTCAGTAAAAACAGGAATGGCACCAATATCAAGAATGGCTTCCCAGGTGGCGACAAAGGTAAATCCCTGAGTTATAACCTCATCTCCTGGGCCAACACCAAAGGCAGCAAGTGCTACCTTTAAGGCAGCTGTTCCTGAAGTTACAGCCTGGGCAAAACCTGCATCACAATATGAGGCAAAGTTCTTTTCAAATTCCAGAACCTTGTATATGTCTTTTCGCTGTTCTCCAAACTCATATCTGAAAAGGATACCTGTTTCAAGAACATCGTTAATTTCTTTTTTTTCTTCATCTCCGAAAACTTCAAAACCTGGCATGGTGTAGCTCCTTCCTGGATTATTTGGTAAGCATTTCTTTTATGGAATTTTTATCATCAAGTAAAGCAATATTAGGATGATATTTTTCAAGATCTTCAGGTGAATAAAAGCCAAAGGTTACAATTATAATAAGATCACCAACCATTCCTTTTCTTGCTGCGGCACCGTTTAAACCGATGACACCAGAACCTGATTCTCCCTCAATGGCATATGTATCAAATCGTTCACCATTGTTAATATTGTAAACCTTGACTCGTTCAAATGGTATTATACCAACAGAATCGAGAAGATCTTTATCAATTGTAAGACTTCCTTCATAATCAAGATCAGCCTCTGTTATGGTGGCTCGGTGTAACTTGGCCCTGAGCATTTGACGCTGCATATTAACTACCTATTAAAATTGAATTGTCTATTAGTCGAATGCGATCATTTATTTTCACAGCTAAAACCAGGATCGAATCATTATCGACAAAAGTACATGGTTTAAGAGTTTCTTCATGAACAATTTCAATATAGTCAACACTGCACTCATCATGTGCAAGTATAGTTCCACTGACTAAGTTTTTAATTTGATCGATGGTAAGTTGTAGACCGGTATTCTGTTGTATTGCTTCTTTAGCGGCTTTTATGCTTTGGGATAGGGAAAGAGCAGCTTTGATTTCGTCGTCTTTGAGATAGGTATTTCGTGAACTCATGGCTATTCCATTTACTTCACGAACAATTGGATGTGCAATAATTTCAATTGGAAAATCAAAATCCCTGACCATTTTACGTATCACCGCCAACTGCTGGAAATCCTTTTTTCCAAAGACTGCAATATTGGGAAGTGTCAGATTGAATAGTTTTGCAACAACCGTTGTTACACCATCAAAATGACCAGGCCTGTTAGCCCCACAAAGAGTTGAAGTTAATCCTGACACAGAAAGTGTACTTGAGAAACCATCAGCGTACATATCGTTTTTATCTGGAGCAAAGATTACGTCAACGCCGGTTTCTTCAGCGAGTTTACAATCTCTGCTGAGATCATGGGGGTAGTTATCGAAATCCTCTGAAGGGCCAAATTGAATGGGATTCACGAAAAGAGTTACAATGACTTTGTCAGCCTTTGATTTTGCCTCACGCATAAGCGAAAGGTGCCCTTCATGAAACCATCCCATGGTAGGAACAAGGCCAATTGTTAATCCTTTAGATTTGTACTGCTGTGCCAGTATCTGAATTTCTACAGGACTGGTGATTACTTTCATTACTGGTTACGAAGACGTGTGATTTTTTCCTGTATAACTTTTGTGAGCTGGGCATTCTGATTCTCTCCCAGAAAAGTACCAAGGAATTCTTCATATACTGCTACTGCTTCTTTGTTTTTCCCTTCGGCTTCCAAAACTCTGGCCATTCCTATAAAACCTTCATTCTTGTATCCATCGATACCTTTGAGAGCTGAATAAGTAGTAGATGCCTGGGAATATTTTTTCTCCGCTTCTTCGGCCTGAGCAATCCCGAATATCAACAGTCCTTTCATTGGGTTGGCATCTGAAATTTCACTCCTAACCTTTGTGTAATATTCTGCTGCCTTGGAAAACTCATTGTTTTTCATGGCAACATGTCCAAGTTCAACTGTTGCCCAAAGTGCTGATGAGGTTCCTGAAAATTCACTTACCACATGCTCAAGAGCCTGTATCTTATTTTCACCTTCAGCTTCCATGGAAATTGAAAGGTTACTGGCAGAACTTTCAATACGATCAGTACTGTAACTCTGATATAAAGATCCAGACACAACACCAACAACAATTAAAGCACCAGAGATTTGTATTATCAGTTTGTTTTTTCTAATAAAACGAACCACAGCAGGAGGAAGATTCAGTTGATCCAGCGCACCGGTCGGCTCAACATAGGCATTCTCAGCCACCTGATTTTGATTAAACGCACTTTGTTCTGTCATCCTGTACTCCCTGCTTTTTACTTTACCTTTATGAGAAAACCCTATACCTGTATTTAAAACAGTGGCATTGAGGTTTATTATATAATCAATATACAAACATTTTAATTTACTCTATCCTGACTACCATGTCTATTCTCAAACAGTATAAAATTGTATTTTTCATATTCTCTTTTTCAAAGCCCATTTTAAAATGATTTTTAACGAAACAAACGATATTTATTCTGTTACTTCACTCACCAAATCGCTGAAGAATCTTGTTGAAGGAAAGTATCGTTTCATCAAAGTTCAGGGTGAGATTTCAAACCTGAAACGTCCCTATTCCGGTCATTCCTATTTCACTTTAAAAGACAACTCTGCTCAATTAAGAAGTGTCCTTTTTAAAGGCCAGGCCAGATACCTCGAAAAAGGACTTGAAGATGGTCAAGAGGTTGTCTGCCATGGCCGAATATCCATATATGAACCACGCGGTGACTATCAACTCATAATTGATAATATAGACTTTCAAGGCGGTGGCTTACTGCAGCTACAATTTGAAAAGCTTAAAAAGCAATTAAGTTCAGAGGGGTTATTTGATGAGGAGGGTAAAAAGGATCTGCCACAATATCCAACAGAAATTGTACTTATAACCTCTCCAAGTGGTGCTGCTGTTCATGATTTTCTGAAAATTTGGAGAAAGAGAGCTTATCCCTGCAACCTGAAAGTCTATCCCGTTCGAGTTCAAGGGAATGAATCGGCAGGAGAGATTACTAAAGCCCTGGATATGGTAAATGTCCTTCTTCCTAAAACAGACATTATCGTTTTATGTCGTGGAGGCGGTTCAATAGAAGATCTATGGTCGTTTAATGAGGAAATTGTTGCAAGAGCTATCTCGCAATCAGCGATACCCATTGTTTCGGCAATCGGTCATGAGGTTGACTTCACCATAAGTGATTTCTGTGCTGATAAAAGAGCTCCTACCCCTACCGCTGCTGCTGAAATGCTTATTCCAGATTTAGCTAAAATGACAGAGGAGTTACGCAATACCAAGAAGACACTTTCCCGCATCATCTCAAACACAATTGAAGGATATCAATATAGGGTCAGTCAAAATCGAAGATTACTAGGAGATATGAATTTCTTTTTCACCAATTCTTCACTTAGACTCGATCATGCATCCCTTAAACTCCATGCTCTGATGGAAAAAATGATTACTCGTAATCTCTCGATATGTAATGAGCTTTCCTCTCGATTACATAACAATTCTCCTGAGACCAAAGTGACTATACAAGAGCAACGCCTTTCCTTTTTAACAGAAAAGTTTTTTTATTTTTGCAAAAAAGAGTTTACTGATAAAGAAGCAAAGCTTACT
>DAOVZA010000027.1 GCA_030635405.1 Desulfocapsa sp. | reverse complement strand
ATTCCGTAACATCACGCAACACGCCTTCGTAACCTGTAACCTGTCCATTCCTGTTCATTCTTGCGGTGGCAGTCAGGATACAATCCCTCTTAAAACCATTAAGCCGCAATACTGTTATTTCTGCATCTTTAACAGAACCAGTGGCGTAAAGGCTCTCCTGTAAATCAGTTTTTTTACCTTCCCTGCTCGCCTGATAGCAACAACCAATAAACAGATCCTTCGGTATTTCATTATCTCCCAGGCCAAAGAGATGTCGACCAGCTCCATTAATATCTATAATCTGGCACTGTTCATTCGCCACAAAAATACAATCCTGCGAATTTTCAAAGAGATGACGATATTTAGTTTCTGATCGTCTTAAGCGGTCGATAGTACCTTCAAGATTCTCTGCCATTGCATTGAACAGAGATCCAAACTTCCCCATGTCATCACGAGTATATACCTCTGCTCTGGCAGAAAAGTTACCATTATGAATCTTTGATGCAGCATCGGCCAGTGATACAATCGGCCGCGAAAAATGCCAGGCAACAAAAACAGCAACCCCGACACATGCCGCAATCAGCAATAGGGTAAATTTCAAAAAGGCCTGCATATACTCGTTAAACCCAACAAGTAAATCAGCATCGTCCACCGTTGTCATCAGAACCCAATGGGAAGACTGAGACAGCTCCAGTGCTGCTTTATCCTTTGACAACTCACCATCTTTTTCTAAAAATACTAGAGGGATGCGACTATAAGCATAGAGCGTCTGCTTTCCCGTTTCTCTACTGTCACGAATCAGGAGATCCTTATCCTTTACCCCCAGCCACTTCTCAAGTTTTGGTTCTGTTTGAAAAAGTGTTGTGCCATGATCAAGCATAAACCCAAACGTTTTTTCAGGCACAGGATGATAGAGAAAATATCCATCTTCATTTAATAAAAAATAGTGTTCACCGCTGCGAATCTGTTCCTGCTGCAGCGCCAGAAGATGCAGGAAAGAAGATCCAAAAACATTAAGTACCAAAACACCCTGCTTCTTATTCGATTTATCAAAAAGAGGCGTGACATATCGAATCACGGGCATCAGGGGTTCTTGCACCTTTCTCTGTTCTACATTGAGATCCATCGGGGAGATATAGATACCGCCATTGGTAAGAGAGGAGGCTTGTTGAAAATAATAACGATCACTCTTATCCTGTAACTCTTCCTGAGGAGTCAGCCAACTGTTACGCCCCTTGGTGTTAACGCGTACAATCTCCATACCGCTATCGTCAAGAAGGCGTATCTGCTGAAAAATTTGATGATGGGCGGCAATATTTAGAAATTCCTCTTTAAGAACTTCCATCCGCTCCAACTTTTTCTTCTCCTCAGTACAGTTTAAAAAAGCCTGTAAATTGGGAAGATCCCGAAGTACCAGAAGATCACGCTGGATCCATTGCTGTAAGGAGTGTATATCAGAGCTGATAAGCTCAAGGTCAACCATGGCCCTTTCTCTTGCACGATCAAGGACAAATGCCCGTTGCTGATAACGGGTATAACCACTGGAGATCATCACTGCGGATACAGTGATAAGAATAAAAATGAAAATGAATTTTCCGCGCAGACTTGTGATCATTGCAAAATCCTTGAAATAAAAACCGCCCTGCCTTTCTCAAGCACCCATTACTGGGCGCACGAAATCAAAATTTAGCTGCCACTCATATAAACCATTGCAGTCCACATGAGTTTGTATTCTCATTCCAGCCGTCTTATTTTGGTGGCAACCTGACTGTCAAAACAGGAATTGGGCACTGGTCCATAACACCACGAGCCACTGATCCAAGAAATACCTTGTCAATCAAACTCTTTGAGCGAGTTCCCAAAACTAAAATATCAAAGTCACCATTCTCCACAGTATCGATAATTTCCGCCACTGGGGCACCAAGTTTGATAAGAATATGCTCAAGATCAAGTGTACAAGTTGGAAGATCTGAATGTCTCTTTTTACATAAAGCCAGTATCTCATTCTTCTTAGAGCTTATGGCAGCATCCCGCTCGTCACTGATGGATGGTTTTTTTCGATCAGCCCCAAAGGCGGATATTTCTTTAGAGGCATCGGGAATAACATGAATAACGTTTATCTGTGCATCATATTTCCCAGCAAGGCTCCTTGCCCAGGCCATTGCAGGCTTTGCACTTTCAGATAAATCTGTTGCATAAAGTATTTTTGATATCTGTGACATATCTCTGTTCCTTTTCAATATGGGGATCAATTTGATTTATAATTCGACTTACATTTATATCGTTTCTGTCGGCCTATTTTTTTTTAAACACAACATACACTAACAGGATTTTCTCAGCAACGAATACGCTCTGGAGCATTAAAGACATTCAGCCGACCCGGCCTGGCATAACCGATTAAAGTCACTCCTGCACGACGGGCAATGGCAAGACCTAGTGATGACGGGGAGGTACGGGACATTACAATGGGGATACCGATACGGGCACATTTCAAAACCATATCTGAAGTTAAACGACCAGTGGTGTAAACGGCACCGCTTGCAGGAATTTTTTCCATCAGGATCGCCCCTATCACTTTATCCACAGCATTATGACGTCCCACATCTTCGTAGAATCCCTGTAACCTGCCATCGGCCCATAGACCGCATCCATGTATACAGTGTGTTGCCGGGCCAAGAGGTGATTGCTGCAGCATCTCACGAATAAACTGATTTACTTCATCAAGAGTTATCGTGCATTCATTAAGAGGATCAAAAGCACCTTCCAGCATTTCTCTTGATATCTTTCCTGTACCGCCACATCCAGAGGTGATAATAACCTCCTTTGGTTTGCTGTCCTCCGGGACATCAGCATGAACTGAAATACGTCCCTCCGGGCACACTAAAACCTCACGTACCTGACCAACTTTTGTTACGTAGCCTTGCCCAAAAAGAAACCCTGCCCCAAACTCTTCCAACCCCGTCGCAAGTACCATGGAAGCACCGATCTCTTCATCATTCAAGGCTACTTTATACGGCACCTCGATGGCCAGAGTTTCCTCTCGTTCTTCCCTTCCTGTTGCGCTAACAACAACGGTTTTTTGCTTAAGTGTGACCGAGCCGTCAATTTCTTCCAAAGTCAGATACCATATGCCAATTTTTAACTCTCAAAACACGATACATTCCGCATTTTTTTCATTAACTATGATATAAGAAAAATTCTTCCTTTTTGCGAACCTATTCAACACAACACCCCAAAAGAGTATTGCATAACTTTCAGCTGCTTATTAATAAAAAGAAATGAATGGTAACAGATCTGTTACCATAAAGTTGAGACGGGGTACACTGACAAATCAGGTGTAAAAAGACAGAATCCAGCACACTTCATACTAAATTTACTTATTTTATTTGCACTACTTGCCTTCAGATAATCTTTCTCGCTCTTCATCGAAGTCGGCATAGGCCAAAGCTATTTTTCTAAACTCATCTTCAAGTTCCAGAAACGCATCAGCCATATCAGGATCAAAATGCGCCCCCCTTCCCTCTGTAATTATTTTGACAGCATCTTTATGACGAAGAGGCTCCTTATAAGGACGCTTGCTGATAAGAGCATCATAAACATCAGCAATAGCCATTATCCGCCCTTGGATGGGGATTCCATCCCCTTTCAGACCGTCCGGATAGCCTGAACCATCCCATTTTTCATGGTGGCTTCCTGCAATAATACAAGCATGACGAAGAAAGGAATCTTGCCCTAACCTTTTCTCAGATATAGCAATCACTTCTCTGCCATAGACGGCATGTTTTTTCATAACCTCAAATTCTTCAACAGTTAATCTGCCATTTTTCAAGAGGATACCATCTGGTACTCCCACCTTACCGATATCATGGAGTGGTGCTGATTGATATAGAATTTCAATGGTGGCATCGTCTAAGAAGTCACAAAATTTTGGATGTAACTGAAGGTGCTGGGCTAATATTTTCACATATTTTTTAGTTCGTTGGATATGGCCACCGGTTTCAGGGTCCCTGTATTCTGCCAGGGTACCCATTGATTCAATGGTGACTTCCTGAGTCAACTCCACCTGTTTTGTTCGTTCCTGAACAAGAAAGTCAAGATTGTCTTTATGGACTTTCAATTCAAGTTGGTTATGAACTCTTGCCTGAACCAATTCAGGACTAAAAGGCTTGGTAATATAGTCCACTGCGCCTAGCATCAATCCTTTTTCTTCATTTGCCTCGTCTATCATGGCAGTTAAAAAGATAACCGGAATATCTTTAGTAGCAGGGTTTTCTTTTAAGGCACGACACACTTCGTAGCCATTCATTCCAGGCATCATAATATCAAGTAAAATGAGATCAGGTATTTCAACTTCAACGCTTTCCAGCGCTGATTCACCATCCATGGCAACACTGATTTCA
The DNA here is from genome assembly GCA_030635405.1 of Desulfocapsa sp. The sequence continues at coordinate 7,210 of DAOVZA010000027.1, read as the reverse complement.
TATTCACCATCTAATGTTTCAATAAGTATATCGATATTTGATTCTACATCATCAACTATCAAAACAGTACAGCCTGATAGGTCAATCATTTCCTGACACCATATTTTCAAATTTTTCGAGTAGCGAATCCAGAATTAAAGCAGCATCTTTAAATTTATATTTAGCTGTCAACCTGCTCAGCTCTTCAATCTCAGAGCTATAATCAGAAGACCAGGTGTAACTGTTTATTTGAGATATTATCTCTTTACTCGGTTTAGGTTTACGTTTTTCGATATGAGGGGAAAGTTCCTGAAGCAACCCTACAAGAACAGATAGTTGACCAGGTTTTTTCTCGTCAGTCAGCTCTACCTTTTCAGCAGCCACAAAGTCCTTAAGACATTCAATCACTTCTTTTATACTGAGCTCTAATTTGCCAAGTAATTCATTGAGATCTCCAAACTTATTATTCTTCAGTGCAATCTCAACTACACCAGCGGCAACCTGAAGTTGTTTGGCACCAATATTTCCTGCTACGCCCTTGAGTGTATGTGCCAGGCGAGTGGCCAATTCAAGGTTATAATTTTCCTGTGCTTCCTTAATCTGGTACGTAGTATCAGCGTATTCGTTGTAAAATTTCACCAATAGTTTTCTATACAGCTTTTGATTACCACCCACCCGATAAAGGCCACTTTTTGTATCAATATGTGAAAATTCAGGTAATCTAATATCAACTATGCTGCCATCATTCTCTTTATCAATGGTTTTTGTGGAGATTTCTCTATCACCTGCTTTGATCCATTGCAGCAGTGTTTGAGATAGCTTCTCCGGATCAATGGGTTTGGTAACATGATCATTCATACCAGCCTGGATACTTTTTTCCCTATCACCAGCCATTGCATTAGCTGTCATGGCAATAATCGGAAGATCTTTGTCTGCTTCTTCCAGATCCCGTATTTTTTGGGTAGCCTCAAAACCTCCCATTACAGGCATTTGGATATCCATTAAAACGATATCATATTCTTGCTTTGCAACCATCTCCACAGCTATTTCGCCATTTTCTGCAGTGTCCACAGTCAGCGAAAACTGTTCAAGAATTTCCTGAGCAACCTGTTGGTTAATCTCGTTATCTTCAACCAAAAGAACTCGTGCTCCACGGATACCTTTAAGTCTACCACTATCACTTTCTTCAACCCCAGATGTACGAAGTCCAACTCCCCCCATACCAAAGGCATGCATGACAGTATCCTGAAGTAGTGAACGATTCGCAGGTTTAATCAAAAAACCATCCAATCCTGCATTTTCCGCCTGCTGCAGAATTTCCTGACGACCATAGGAGGTCACCATTATAATCTTGGGCATTCGGAGAAGCTTAAGTTCTTTTATTTTCTCACAGGCAGCAAAACCATCCATCCCCCCCATCTTCCAATCCATCAGAATCAGTTCAAAAGGATTAGCTTCTGCATCAGCTTGCTCAACCTCGGCCAGTGCCTCTTCACCAGAGGGCGCCTCCGAAACTTTCATGGCCATGGATTCCAGCATATCCTGCAGAATTTCACGGGAGATCTGATTATCATCCACAACCAGAACTCGTTTACCACGAAGATCCAGTACGTCTGACAATGCCAGATCTTTTTCAGAACTAAGCTCAAATACTGCCGTAAATATGAAATTACTACCAACTCCAGACTCACTTTCAACCCAGATTTCACCACCCATCATCTCAGAAAGTTTTTTGGAAATTGTCAACCCAAGACCAGTACCGCCATACTTTCGAGTTATTGTGCTATCTGCCTGAGAAAAAGCACTGAATAGTTTTCCCTGTTGTTCCTCCGTAAGACCAATTCCGGAATCACGTACAGAGAATTGCAATTTTGCCCGCCCTTTTCGTACGTCCAGCGGTTCCACACTCACTACAATTTCACCCTTTTCTGTAAATTTAACCGCATTGTTAACAAGATTAATCAGAATCTGCCCCAGGCGTAATTGGTCACCCACCAGAGAGGTTGGAACATCCTTATGGACGTTAAATAACAGCTCCAGCCCTTTCTCCTCCACTTTGATTCCAACAAGATTCGCAAGATTTACCAGAACAGTATCAAGATGAAAGGAAGTTGATTCCATATCAAGCTTCCCCGCTTCGATCTTAGAAAAATCCAGAATGTCATTAATAATTCCAAGAAGCGCATTGGCTGAGAACTGTACTTTAGTGATATAGTCTCGTTGTTTTGGAGTAAGATCCGTCTTTAATGCCAGATAACTCATACCTGTAATAGCATTCATTGGTGTGCGGATTTCATGACTCATATTAGCCAGGAAATCGGATTTGGCACGAGTTGCTTCCTCAGCCTCTTTCCGTGACTCTTCAAGAGCCTCCATCATTTTGAGCATCTCACGGCGGGCTTCGGCCAGTTCATCGACACGTTTCTGTAATATTTCATTGACTTCAGTTCGTTCCCTGAAGGAGCTTTCCAGCTGCTTAGTCATGGTATTGAAAGCATCTGAAAATTCGCCAATAAAATCTATTCGTCTACTGAAATCACCCTCAGCGATCTGCTGTGTTGTCCAGGTTAGATGGCGCAGATTTGCCTGCAGGCTCTTGAGCGATTGTAAAAGTGCCAGCTGACCTTTTGGCGCTTCAACATTCAGATCACCTATGGATAAGGAATGTACAAGATCGGTAACATCATTATATTCGCCAAGAAATTTGTTAATATAGGTGACTACCTGTTTGATTTCATTGTCAGGGTGGTCCGCAGGCAACTCTATTGATGTTGCCTTTTTTCCCTTCAATAACAGATAAAAAACTTCCGTTATCTTATCAATGAACTCTTCCTTGACCTCAAGCATACACTGTTAACCTAGTCATTAACCTTAACATCAAAACGACAGACCCGATCACCGGAGCACCAGCAATCCACTTCCTTTACATTAAAGTTTTTTCCTGTATATTCATACAGTAATCCATTAATAAAACCTTCGTCATAGGTACAAATCTCTTCATCACAGACTGGAAGTCCGGAACAATCAAGATCTTCAGCTATAGCCAGAGTAAAGTGCATTGCCTCCAGATCGGCATGTTCAACTCTTAAAATACCTATTTTCAATGTTTTCAGTAAATCCTGAACTTCTGCAATAAAATCATTAAAATTATTTTCCTTATTTATCATCTTTTTACATAAGGCTTTGCCGGCATGCTCACCTGCGTCATAAAATATTTTATCTGCTGTGGCAGCATCATACTGTCTTATAAGCACATCTCTCAGAGTGAATTGCATCAGCCGGTAAACACTGACATCCATCGTTGCTCCAAGGTTAGGACGCCCGTCTTCGATATCTCCTATCATGCTCCAATCAAACTGCAGTTCATCCCTTTCTTCTTTAAACATTTGACTCTCCAATGGCTTTGAGACCTACTCAAGATAGTACCTCTTGAGGTCTCTGAAAAATATCGGCACCACACTGCAAGCAGTATGTACAATTCACAACAACTTATATTGAAGCAATAGTTGTGCCATTTTCCAACAAGTTCTTTTGGGGAAATATCCGATTAATATAAGAACGTTACGAAAAATATTAAATTCTTGGACGTTTGTAAATTCAAAGGAAAGAATCTATTAAATTAGACAATGTCTAATTTAATAGATTGATGGGGACTAAACATACAAAGAAACAGATCACTTCAATCCTGGGAAGATTGAAGTGGTTTTTCACAATAACAAAAGGCTTGTCATTACTGAACATCATTCATCATGATGTCATAACAGAGTTGAGCATCCTACCCAACTCTGCAAACTCAAACGGCTTACCAACCGATGCCACAAATCCATGTTTTTCATAATCTACCATAACCGGATCTTCTGAATACCCACTGGAAACAATAATCTTTGCATTTTTATCAATCTTCAACACTTCCAGTGCGGCCTCTTTTCCTCCCATACCACCAGGTATGGTGAGATCCATAATGACCATGTCAAAGGGTGTCCCGGCTTTCATATTGGATATATATTTGGTGATACTCTCCTCACCGTCAACAGATTCCTCAACATCATACCCTCGCATAACAAGCATCTGCCGAACCACATCTCTGACAGTCTGGTCGTCATCCATTATAAGGACCCTGCCCTTACCAGCAGTAGCAAGAGGTTCAGCAACAATCTGGTCATCTTCTATTTCCTGTGCAACCGCAGCCGGAAGATAAAGAGTAAACGTGGTCCCCTTATCCACCACAGAACTCACAAAAATCATCCCATCATGGTGCCTGATGATTGAATGTACTAAAGCAAGACCAAGCCCACTTCCTTTGACACTGTCAAAACTCTTAGTGGTAAAATACGGATCAAAAATCTTCTCTAAAATCGTAGAAGAAATGCCATGTCCATTGTCAGTTATAGTGATCTTTAGATAATTCCCCGTTGCGAGCCCTGTGATTTTATCATTTTGTGCAAAATTAGAGCAGCAGATATCAATATTACCACCATCCAGCATCGCCTGTTTGCTATTCATAATCAGATTTTGCATAACCTGACTAATTTGAGCTGCATTGATACTGGCATCCCAGAGTTCCTCATCAAAGGTATACTGAACTTTTATAGAGCTGCCACTCAAAACGAAATCGGCAGAATCTTTTATAATTTCAGGAAGAGAGGCTAGAGTACGCACAGGTGCCCCTCCCTTAGAAAAGGTCATCAACTTTTGAGTAAGGTCCTTTGCACGTAACGAGGCAGTTTTAGCAGGGGCTAAAAAGGCATAGCCGGGAGCGTCCGCATCTAACGTAGCCATGCTGAGGCTGATATTTCCAAGAATCGAGGTGATTATATTATTAAAATCATGGGCAAGACCTGCAGAAAGCACTGCAATTGATTCCATTTTTTGACTCTTCAGTAGCTGTTTTTCAATATTTTTTCGATCACTGATATCGTCAATAATCCAAACGACCCCCCTCTTGAGATCAGGTGGTGAATTCGGATCAATGGCTTTTCCTGATAACATGCACCACAGAGACTCTCCATTCTTTTTACGCAATTGATATTCAACCTGAATCTGTTCTCCTGAGACAAGCGAATCATAATATCGTCCACCAAAGTCACGGAATCGTTCTTCCGACAGGTGAATTTCGCGCATTCCAATGCCTTCCATTTCCTCCGGCGAATCATAGCCCATAAAATCGGAAAACCGTCTATTACAACGTGCTAAAACCCGTCCGCCCCGCAGCAGCATAATACCAGTCATTGAGTTGGTAAAAATACTATTTACTTCAGCAGTCCTTCGTTTTAATTGCGCCTCTGACACAGATAACGACTGAATATGGGTAGCATTTTTAATAACCACCGCTAGTTGATTTGCAAAAACCTGAGCAAGTGCTTTTTGCTCATAAGAAAATGTTACCTTATTACAACTGTTTCCAACTATGACACCAAAGACTTTCTCATTATGAACCATTGGGATTCCAATGGCGGAGGTGATTTTATTTTTCAAAATAACATCAGGAATGGAAAATCGTTTTTCATTATGAAAATCTTCCACTATTTCAAGCTGCTTGCTATCCAGCACACAACCAGGCAAGTCCATGCCTTTATGAGCAAACAGATTATTGATCATTGATTCAGGGAGACCAATGGTGTCACACAAAACACAATTATCTAACTTGTCATCAACCAGAAACAGATTAACGATATCCATCTTCAACAGATCTTTAAACAGAGCAAGACCACTCCGATAAACTTCTTTCAACTCATCGGGAACACCAAGCATTGAAGAAAAATCAATGACCTGTTTGAGAACTGTCTGACAGCCATCAAACTTTTTCTGAACTTCTTCAAGTTGAGTCCGCAACTGCGTATTTTCATTCTGTACTGCTTGTAATGTACCCATCAGAACCTGACAAAATTAAATTGAACATTCTAATACTACCAATGGATTCAGGTAATATTTGTAACAGCAAAATATCTATAAAATTGTATCACAAAAACAAACTCTCAGTCAATAACTTGTATATCCAACGAGAAATATCCTAAAAGAAGTGACTCATTTCAGAACTCCTTCCAATTATTTTTTCTCTTCAGGTTCAGAGCCTGGCCGATGGTTTTCCCGAAAATAAAGAGCCCAATTCAGCAGAATAATAAAGGAAGCATTCAATACTTAATTAGTGTTTACTAAAAATATGAAGATCTTTTTTTAATTAAGATGCAGGATACTTCAATGACCACCGCCCCTTTCCTCTCACAAATTAGTATCATTTTTTTTTCACTATTCGTCTTCTCTTGCGGATTCGTTCAGGCCTCCGTTGAAAACGACCGTCCAATTCTTCTCCTTGGCCAATCATGTGCATTAAGTGGACCAGCAAAAAATCTCGGTTTAAAAATGAGAGCCGGGCTGCAGGCTGCCATTGCAGAAATCAATGACACTGGTGGAGTCAAAGGAAAGACACTCTACCTGCGCAGTAAAGATGATGGCTACGAACCTGACAGGGCAATAAAAAACACACTTGAACTCCTACAGGACGATCAGGTGTTTTGCTCATCGGTGAAGTTGGTACTCCCACTTCCAAAGCTGTGCTCCCCATCATTGAAAAGTATAAAGTTCCATTTTTTGCCCCACTCACAGGAGCAGAATTTCTCAGAGAACCCTACAATCCCCATATAATAAATATTCGCGCCAGTTATTACCAGGAAATGGAAACCCTTGCATCTTACCTGACTGAAGTCCTGCATCTACGAAACATTTCCTGCTTTTACCAAAATGACAGTTATGGCTTTGCCGGTCTTGAAGGCATCAAACTGGCCTTGCAAAAACGAGATTTGCAACTTATGTCCATTGGCAGTTATGAAAGAAATACCGTGGCTGTTATGGGAGGATTACAAGAAATTTATCGGGAAGCCCCGGAAGCTGTCATTCTGGTTGGAACCTATGCTGCCTGCTCAGAATTCATTAAACTCAGCAAAGCCAAACAACCGGGAAAAAGAATCTACTGTAACATATCCTTTGTTGGAACTAACAGCCTGAAGGACGCACTGGGTCAATATGGTGAAGATGTCATTGTCTCCCAGGTTGTACCCTTCCCCTGGGACAACAGCATCCCACTTGTTCGTGAATATCAGCAAGCTATGCATAAATACCAACGGAACTACCCACTTGGATTTACCAGCCTGGAAGGCTACATTGCAGCTAAACTTTTCGCCTCCATCGCAGAGCTAATTCCTGGCAAATTAACACGGGAAAAATTCATCCTGAT
>DAOVZA010000250.1 GCA_030635405.1 Desulfocapsa sp. | reverse complement strand
GGGTGCTATTACTGTATTTCTAACACCAGTCTTTTTCCCATTTCATGTCTGATCGAATCAGCTTTCGCTCAGACATAAAATGAAAACAGCGTTTAAGCCTGTGGCGAACGTGGGCGTGATCCCCCAACAGGTCTTCCGGTTGCCACTTTTGCTCTGGGAGTGGGAGCAGGAGCTTTGGTCTGTTTGATGGTGGACATGGCGGCAGTTACCATGGAAGCCACATCAGTGAGATTAGCAGGAAGAATCATAGTGTTGTTTTCTTTTGCCAGGTTTCCAAATTCTTTGATATAACTTTTTGCTACTTCCAGATTGGCTGCTTCATTTCCACCGGGAAGGCTTAAGGCTTCTGCAACTTTACTGATACCCTGTGCCGTGGCTTCTGCCACCATGGTAATTTCCTGAGCCTTACCTTCAGCCTCGTTAATTCGTTTCATCTTCTCGCCTTCAGATAAGGCAATGGCTTCTGCTCTGTCACCTTCGGCGCGGTTGATTGTGGATTGTTTGTCACCTTCAGACCGGGCAATGTCAGCACGTTTCTCCCGCTCGGCTTTCATCTGTTTTTCCATGGCTTCAAGAACGGTACGTGGTGGCTGGATATCTTTAATCTCATAGCGCAGAACTTTAACTCCCCAGTTTCCTGCGGCTTCATCAAGTGCCATAACCACCTGGCCGTTTAATGTCTCCCTTGCCTCAAAGGTTTTATCAAGGTCTATTTTACCAATGGCAGAACGCAGACTGGTTTGAGCAAGTTGGGCTGCTGCAAAATGGAAATTATCAATTCCGTATGCTGATTTCTTGGTGTCAACGACCTGAATATAGAGGATACCATCCACTTCCAGAGTAACATTATCTGCGGTAATACAGGTTTGGGCAGCAATATCAATTGGCTCTTCTTTGAGGCTTCTTTTGTAGGCAACTTTGTCAATAAAAGGGATCAGGATATGGAGCCCTGCCTGAAGTGTTCCTCTGAATTTTCCAAGGCGTTCCACAATAAACTCACTACGTTGTGGCACAACTACGGCTGTTTTAACAAGAATAACGATCATAAAGGCTATAAGAATGCCAAGGGCTACAATAGTGTCCATAAATTTCTCCTTGAATGGAACTTAAGGGATTATATTAAGAGAGTTTCTTTACTGTGATAAGCAGATTCTTCTGTTCTACTATTTCTACGATGTCACCTGTTGCTATCTCTTCATGTGCTTCTGCTCGCCAGAATGTCCCGGCAAATTTAACCCGTCCTTCTGCGGGGGGCTTGATCTCTGCTGTTACTTCACATTTCTCGCCTCCTTTAGCCAGTATGGAGTCGCTGTCCTCAATTTTTTTGTCTCCGATAAATACTTTTTTTACAATACCACGCAAACTGAAAAGGCAAACGAGTGACAGAACAAGGAATATTGCAAGTTGAGTGGTTACACTCCAGGGAAAGAAATAACAACCGATGGCTACTAGCCAGGCTGCAAGACCAAAGAAGAAGAGAATAAATCCTGGAACTGCCATTTCCAAAACAAAGAATGTTACACCAATACTAAGCCACATCAGGCCGGGATACGTTATTTCCATCATGGGAGATCCTATAGGGGAAGAAGTTAGTGCTTTTATTGTATGGACGCTGTGCTTAACAGTCAAGCGGAAGTATGAAAAATAGTTATAAAACCATATGTTAAGTGGTTTAGCGTTGTCCCTTGTAATCTGTTTCTGGAGAGATTAGGCTACTCAAATTGGCTTATATCAGGCTCGTTAGGTAAATTATATCTTTAATTCTTCAAAATATAACCGAAACTATTATGAAAGCACCGTCAAAAGAACCAGCTATTCGTTTAGTCATGTTACCCAAATATACCAATCCAGATGGAGATATCTTTGGAGGCGTGATTCTCTCCATGATTGATGAAGCCGCTGCTGTTGAAGCTCAGCGTCAGGCTCATCACCGCTATGTTACCGTGAGTATGGATTCCATTCAATTTCATTGCCCTGTGCATGTGGGGGATATTGTAAGCCTTTGGTGTGAGACTGTGAAGATTGGTACGAGTTCTCTTACTATACATATCAAGGTCCTTGCAAGGGCAAGGATTACAAATAAGGAAAAGAAGGTTACTGAAGCTACTGTGACCATGGTGGCAATCGATAAAAAGAGAAAATCTATATCTGTTTTGTGATGAGTCGTTCGTCAGTTTAAGTTGATATATAATCTAAACCTTGAGATTTGGTTCTTGCCCGATGTAAAATGTGTTTAGACCCTCAATGTTTTCTTAACGTCTTCTTTGAATTAGGAAGAAATGATACCTGACCAACGGTTATGGAAAAATTAGATCACAATATAACGACATTTGGTATCAGAAACAGGATTTTAATTTTTGCTCTTATTGTTACCTTTATTCCGTCAGTCGGTTTGGGCTGGGCCTTCTACACTCAAACTAAAAAACTGCTCCAGGAAAAAGTTGAACAGGAATTTCATAATGTAATAAACCATGCACAACGGGAAGCAGAGCTTTGGATCAAAGAAAACACTGTGAATGCGAGAGTGTTTTCCAACTCATTTGTTATTTCAGAAAATCTGGAACGTTTTCTCAATGTAAAGCAACGAAAAGATATTGCTGCAACTAAGGAAATATCTGCAATAACTGAGATAATGAACGAATATCTCATGCTGGTTCAATCTCAATTTCAAGAATATCAACGACTGTTGCTCCTTGATGCTTCTGGCGAAATAATTGCTCAAAGTACAGAAAGTAAAAAAGAGTTCACATTACCCGCTGACTGGAAGGATCAGCTTGCTCAGCATAGGATGATCATAGGAGAAAATGGTGGAAACGAAACTTCAGTCAATGCAACTTTTTTTATAGCAACTCCTGTTTATTCTCCTCATCAAACAGTTCTTGGCCTGCTCGTAACGGAATCCGGTGTACAAGGATTAAAATCAGTTATGAAGTCAGTTTCCTTATCACGGTCTACAAATCTTTCACTTCTCTTTAAAGATGGTTCAATCCTTGATTCCAGTACTCAGATAAATCAAAAAGAAACAGCAGGTCACCTTGATAAAGAAAGCTTCACAAAGCTTTATGACAGCCCTATGAAACTCTCTACCTATACATGTGCCCACGGCGCCAAAGTTGTGGGCGTTTTCGCACATCTCCCGTATCTTTCATGGGGGGTTTTAATGGAGAAAAGATATGACCTGGCCTTTGCTGAAGTTCTGGAGCTAAAAAATATAACTCTGGTAATCATTGCGACACTGTTAACATTTATTGGTTTTTCTGCCTTTTTTCTTTCCTATAGTATTCTTTCTCCACTGAAACAACTGTTAACAGGCGCTAAGCGGGTAGCCGAAGGTGATCTTGATGTGAAACTACCTGTTAAGAATAGAGATGAGATTGGTTTTACAACATCAGTTTTTAATGACATGGTGATTCAACTGCGCAAAAATCATGACAAGCTGGAAAAACTGGCAACCGTTGACTCTCTAACAGGGTTGTATAATCGTAAACATTTGATGGATACTCTGTCATTGCATGTGCAACGATACGACCGACACCAGACACCCTTCTCAATTCTGATGGCTGATCTTGATTATTTTAAAAAGGTGAATGATTGTTACGGGCATCTTGGTGGAGATGCAGTACTTGTAAGAGTTGGAAAAATATTTGAAGAAACATTACGATCTATTGATACCGCCGGCCGCTATGGGGGGGAGGAGTTCCTGATAGTTCTGGATAATGCAATGGAAGAAGAGGCCGAGCAGACAGCTGAACGTATAAGAAAAGCAGTGGAAGACAGCACGATTATAATGGATGGAAAAACAATTAAAGTCACCATCAGTATTGGTATTGCTACAATCAGTGATACAATCAGCACAGATAATGGACAATTGATTGGTATGGCTGATAAGGCACTTTATGAAGCAAAACATAAGGGTAGGAATTGCGTTGTGCTTTTCACCTGAAAGAGAACAGAATTGAATAGATAGGGCTTTTGGTGCTGTCGCTCATTTTTACTCTTTTCCACTCTCCGTGGAAGGTTTGTGCCATGAAAAACCTTAAAAATCAATAGCTTACCGTTGGTTATCCGCGCTGCGGCGGGTTTGGTTAATTCAATGCGTCTTTAATTATTCGACCAAGTTTGGCGATAGAGTACGGTTTTTTTATGAACCCGCCAGATCCAAGCTCAAGAGTCGCTTTAATATCATCACTCTCAGAAAAACCACTGGCCACAATAGCCTTCTGACCTGGATAGAGT
>DAOVZA010000196.1 GCA_030635405.1 Desulfocapsa sp. | reverse complement strand
ACCTGAACATGTGTTTTTCCAAAGAACAGCCCTTTATCTTTGTTGCAACAAAACGTAAACCTACGGGATACTGGTTTGTAGACTACAAACAGGGAAAAGTGTACTGGTCATCAGGTACCGTTCCAGGTGGATTTGCCAGATTATGCAGAACTTTTAAGAAGGACTGATATAATTGAGTATCGTAATGAAAAAACAGAACAGAATATGGCACCTTCATATCTTTATCCTCACAACAATAGCCTTGCTGCCAACCTTTGTTTTTTCTGCAAATACCACACAATTCAAAACTGAACTACTAAAAGAAATAACCAATTATCCTGAAGAACTACTAGGCCTGGAGTGGTGCCAACTGCAAGTCACCCGACAGGAGCAGTGGATATGCACAGTTTATCACAATCTTGAAATGCAGCCCATCTGGGTGAACACCAATGGCCCCACTGAACAGGGAAAGCGTATTTATTCAACCTTAGAGAAAGTTACCTCAGACGGACTGACCCCAGAGGATTACGGAGTATCAAAGATTACAGCGCTCTGGGAATCAAAAACAGTTGCACAACTGGCAAAACTCGACATCGCAATCACCACAGGCTTACTCGGCTACATTCACGACATGCAGGAAGGACGCTTTGCACCAAAGTTCAAGAATCCTGAACTTTTTGATCAGGCAGGAAACCTTGTCTTTAATCCGATTGAATCTTTATTTGAAGCTCGTACCAGTAGTGATATAGGCCAATACCTTGTAAGCCTTGCCCCGGCACATCAGCATTACCGTGCTCTAAAAAAAGAACTCAAACACCATAGAAACATAGCAGATAATGGTGGATGGCCAGTCTTTCCCTCCTCCGTAACACTACGGTCAGGCGATACAAACAATGCTATCCCTACCCTGCGCCAACTGCTCAGCAAAACGGGTGATTATCTCACAACAACAACTATTACCCCAAACTTGTATGATGATGAACTCGTAGCGGCCGTGAAACAATTTCAAGGCAGACATCATTTAAAAGTAGATGGAATTATTGGTAACAACACACGAAGATCACTTAATACTCCGGTGGAAAAACGTATCCAGCAAATCATTTTAAATATGGAACGCTGGCGCTGGATGAAACATGATCTCGGATCAAAGTATGTTCTAGTTGATATTGCAGGATTTAATCTTCAGGGTGTGGTCGATGACAGTTCACAGATTGAAATGCGAGTCATAGTTGGAACACTTCACCACGAAACGCCAATCTTCAGTGACACTATCAAATATATTGAATTCAACCCGTTCTGGAATATCACTCCGGGCATTGCCCGTAATGAAATGCTGCCAGATTTGAGAAAGGATAACAACTATCTCAGCAGTAAGCATATCAAGCTCTTTTCGAACTGGAAGTCTGATGGAGAGGAACTTGACCCATTAACGATCAACTGGAATGAAATCAGCCGAAAACAGATAAGCCGTTTTAAATTACGTCAGGAGCCTGGCCCCTGGAACGCACTTGGTGTTGTTAAATTTGTATTCCCGAATAAATACAGTGTCTATTTACATGACACCCCGGGGCAAAACTTATTTGAAGAAGCCAATCGTGCTTTTAGTCATGGCTGCATCAGGCTCAACAAACCGCAGCAACTTGCACAGTTTCTCCTTGGATTCAACGATGCAGGATGGACAGATGAAACAATCCAAAGGGTAATTGAGAATAAAAAACGCAAGGTTATTAAACTGAAGGAACCAATCCCTGTGCATCTGGTTTACCAAACAGCCTGGGTAAACAAAAATGGAGTGCTCCATTTCAGCAAAGACATTTATGGACGTGATAAGAAATTAACAGAAGCGTTATTTGAAATAGAAGAATACTAAAAAGAGATATTACCAGAAACGGACGCGACCAGTGTCCAGATGAATAAAGTCAGATTTACTGTAAAACCCCACTCCTCCACACTTCATATCGAGCGCACATACCTGAACCTTACGAAGAGGTACTCCAGTCATTCGTATATCTATTGCCTTACCAACCATGTGCAGACTCTTTTTGGCAACACTGGTACTCTTGTCACGAAGCTGCTGATTCGTTTTTGAGGAACGAAATCCTGAAATAACTTCAAAAGTACCTTCGCCGCCAAAATCTTCTCTGATAGAACTGAGTAGGTCAAGAAGCTTCGGGTCAATTGAATGTTCTTCGCCTGTTCTGAAATCTCTTAGAAAATGATTTATTTTACCCAAAGCATTTTGATCATAACAGTCTGAGTTGCCATAACAGACATCCAACGTCTGTCTGGTATGGGTATGATAAAAAGAGAGCCTGCGAGGACTGTTTGCACCAAAACTTATTGTTGGCAAAGACAGGGCTGCAACAGTTACAGCAGCCATGGACAAAAACTGGCGGCGATTCACTGGTATTTCAGATAATTCCAAGGACATAATATACTTTCGTAAATACGTTATTGCATACTTATATGCTGTTAAAAACAGAAAGAAAAACAAGGATATATTTCATATTCTCATATATTATTAAAATTTTCCAATAAAAACAAGGCTACTTAAGGAAAAAATGATATCGTTTCAGAATCTAAAGAAAAATGTTTTATATTATCCTTTGGAAGCCCACGCTCTGGCCTGATCTAATTCCTGATAAGAAAACACTTTCACCTCAGCATTTACAAAGTGACTTGCCACCTTCTCTGCAAAACTTCCCAAAACGGAATCTGTGGCAAATGCCACCCGGGCAATAACTTTATGATGATCTTTTACAAATCGAAGATGAGAAGAGAGAGCGGCAAAAGAGTCCCATCCGGGAAAATCCTTTGTGTAGATAACCAGCCCACTGAGTTTTTCTGCTGTTTCAAGATAGGAATCGACCACCATAGCTGCTGACTCAAAATCCTGTTTAGACAATGCTCCATTGGGTTCCAGTAAGGCAACACATTCTGTTTTATCAATTTTCACATTCAACATTTAAATACCTCCATGATCCAATATCTTATTAGGGGACGAGTAATATCTGTTCAGATACTTACAACATTGATGATGAGATGCAGTGTTAACTACATAATAAAAACAATCCGTAACTCGTAAAAAATTATATCGTTAATTCATCCATTCGACCAGTTTTTTTCTGCCATCTGTTTCTACAATTTTTTAACCACGAGAGGATATGCAATTATCTTCGTAACTATTCAGTGATGATAAAAAAAGTCTTCGGATAAAACCTGGATCAATCCAATTATCATTTTTTTTCATGGTATGATATTGTTAAGAAGACCCAAGGATAAGTAAGTTAAAATGAGTTTCACCACATGCTGGACACTGAAGACTTTGGAAACACCAGGCTCTGATCATAGTTTTAATACTACTTAATTTAAAACCAGGGACGCTATGCGTTACAATTTGTCTTGTTTTACATTACAGACTCTCGCTTTTCGATTCTCTGTCTTTAATTATTCTCTCCTGCTACTGATCCTGATCTCTCTGTTAATGGCCGGATGTGATAATGGCGACCAGGACTCATATACCCCACGTTTTAGTGAGAATCCACCACGAGTTGTAGTCGAATATATCCTTGGTGTACATCCTCTCCACAATCCCAAACGGTTACACGAAATATTTGGTCCCATTACTGATTATCTTACTGAACAAATCCCAGGAGCAGTTTTTCAAATAGAGGCCTCCCGTAACTATGCTGCCTTTGATGAAAAGCTTTATTCCGGTCATTTTCATTTTGCTCTTCCCAATCCATATCAAACCGTTAATTCTCTTAAGCATGGCTATACTGTTTTTGGGAAAATGGCAGATGATGAGAATTTCCGAGGTATTATTCTTGTTCGAAAAGACTCAGGTATCTCAAAAGTTTCAGATCTGAACGGTAAAGCTGTCAGCTTTCCTGCACCCACCGCATTAGCCGCAACAATGATGCCTCAATTCTATATGCAAAACAATGGTATTGATGTCATGAATGATATTGAAATTCAATACGTTGGATCTCAAGAATCATCTATCATGAATGTTTTCCTTGGAAATACAGTAGCTGGTTCGACCTGGCCTCCTCCCTGGAGAGCTCTTTCAAAAGAAAGACCGGATCTTGCTGAAGCTCTGGAAATCAAATGGACCACGGATTTTTTGCCTAACAACGGTTTGGTTGCTCGAGATAATGTCCCTGAAGAGATCATCCAAAGAGTATCCGAAATACTGATTTCGCTACACACACATAAACAGGGACAAAAATGGCTTGCTCGAATGGAACTTAGCAGGTTTGAAAAAGCCACCAATGAAACATATGATCCGGTACTTGATTTCCTTGATACGTTCAACAAAACAGTACGTCCAATCGATTTCTAAACCAGAGTGAGAAAAGATGTTCAGTAAAATTAAAAGAATCTGGACCAGATCCATCAGGCGGCAGTTAATGCTGGGTATTGCTTTGGTACACGCTGTTCTTATGACAATTTTTGTGTTTGATCTGGTGTCGAAACAGAGAGTTTTTCTCCATGAACAAAGCGATAATAACATACTGAGTCTTTCTCAGACCCTTGCAAGTAACTCAGTTTCGTGGGTACTTGCCAATGATGTTATTGGGCTTGAAGAGCTTGTCGATTCTCAAACACAATTCCCCGATCTTGTTTATGTCATGATTCTTTCCCCAAGTGGTAGAGTGCTGGGACACAGTGATCATTCCAAGGTCGGTTTATATGTTGAGGATGCAACGAGTTGCTCTCTTATCGATGCTGAACCTGTCCCACAATACCTGATCTCAAATAGTTCTCTTGTTGATATCAGTAGTCCTATTCTTGCCAACGGGAAGCTCATTGGCTGGGCCAGAGTGGGTAGCTCTCAGGAAAAAATAAACGCCGGTTTGAAGGATATTATCCGGGAAGGTATCTGGTATACCTTTTTTGCAATTGTTGTGGGATCAATATTTGCCTGGCTGATGGCAAGAGGGATTACCCTTGGTGTCCAACATCTGGTTTCGGTGGCAGAGCAGATACGCAAAGGGGATGAAAGTGCACGTATCCATCAGGAGCGGGAAGACGAGCTTGGACAGCTCGGTACTACTCTTAATAACCTGTTTGATACCCAGGTT
>DAOVZA010000112.1 GCA_030635405.1 Desulfocapsa sp. | reverse complement strand
CTGAAGTGTTTCAAGTCAAGCCCTCCACTTACCCTCGAAAAAATCAGCCCAAAAAGTAATCCCGCCAAAGAAACACCAACAAGCATACCTAAATTTCTAGCAGTCGCAAGCATGCCTGAACTCACTCCGGTTTGGTCTGGGCCAACACTTTTAAGCACCATTGCACTATTTGGTGAAAGAAAGAGAGCCTGTCCAGCACCTAAAACAACCAAACGCCAGGCAACATCAAAAGGTGAGCTGAGGCTTGAAAGAAAACATAAAAGCAGTAACGCAATGGCAGTAAGTGCAAGTCCACTGGTTGTAAGGAATCTTGCTCCTATTCGATCATATAAATATCCTGAAATTGGCGATACAAAAAATACAGCTATTGGAACAGCCATCATTACCAAACCAATGCTCCTGGCTGATAATCCTAAAACATAATCCAGGTAGAATGGCATGAGGATCAGAACAACAAAAAGTACAGCGAATGAGAGTGCTGCACAAAACATGGCAATTGAATAGGATCGCTTTTTAAAGAGTGATAATGGAAATAAAGGATTGTTTTTCCCTAACTCAATCTTCATAAGAGACACAAGAAGAATCAAACAAGCTGAAGCTTCCGTAATAACAATTGTTTTTGACACTTCAGAATAATTGGTTGATAGCAGAACCACCACGGTTATTAAGGCGCTCCATGTAATAATACCTGCCCAGTCAAAGGTAGAGTAGAAATTCTCCTCGGGTTGTTTTGCAGTAAGTGGTTTTAACAAAGTCCAGCCAGCAATACTTGCAATGAGACTAACAGGGACTGTAACCAAAAATATTTGTCGCCATGAATAGCTCTCAATCAGGATACCGGAAATTACCGGTCCCATCATAAGTCCTATTGAAGTTGAGATTCCAACAAGCCCTAAAGCTTTGCCTAACTGATTCGGGGGAAAGACCATCTTAACAATTGCCGGCCCCGTTGCCATCATCATGGAAGCCCCCATGGCCTGAACAAAGCGAAACAAAATAAGTTGAAAGAGTGTTGCAGAGAGATAACAAAAAACAGAACCGAAGGTGAAGCCCACCATCCCTGAAAGGTAAACTGTCCTAAGGCCAATTGTATCCGAGACCCGTCCCCAAAATAATAATGATGCGGTTATCGTTAAGAGATACATCAAAACGACCCATTCCGTTTGGGGCAGGCTTGTCCCAAAACTTCGCATAATAGACGGGAGCGCCACATTGATCATGGAACTGTCCATGGTCGAGAGGAACACTCCGATAGCAACGAGTAAAAAAATACTCCAGCGGTTTTTATCTATTAGAGCAGGCAAGTGATTTGATCAGTTGGAGGAATATTGAAGACAAAAAAAAACGGACTCTGAAAAACAGAGCCCGTTTAAAAACATCAACGCTTACTATGAAAAGTTACTAACTAGAAGCTAACTTCCATTTTTCCGTATGCGGTGAAAGCATCATCATTGACGTCACTGTCACTGGTAAGATAACCAGTTCTGGCAACAAGCTCAACACCTTTACCAACTTGGTATCTAGCCTGAGCAGACAGCTCGACTGGGGTTTCACCATAAACGGAATTTCCGTTATCATCAATATCCAAGAATACAAGGTTACCGGTAAAGCTAAGTTTCTCTGAAGTCTGGAACTTGGAGCTCAAACCAAGAAACATGGTATCGCCGCCCATACCTACAAAATAGGTACCAGCCTGAGATGACGGAAGATCACCACCGATCATCAACCAACCAAAGGTTGCGTCAGCAAGAAAACCATCCATGGTGTAACCAACACGAACGGTAGGAGTAATAGAACCAAAGGTAGCATTCCACTCTGCATAACCACCCATCTGGTCATCATCCTGACCTGCGGTAGCACCATCTTTCCAGGACTGTTCAAGAACGATATTGTTTCCACCAAAATTCATTGCAACATTAGCAGACCATTTCATTCCACTTTTGTCATTGGCAACAGTATCATCAACAACATACACAACTCGAAGATTTGCACTTACTGCATCACTGAATTTTTGTCTGTAAGTAATACCATGAACTACTTTATCACCATCATAAGATGCACCAGCAATCTCTGCAACAGCGTCAATAAGGTTACCATTGGTATCAACGATCTGATAGTCTACTGTCTGGTTTGCTGCTGGAGCAAACTCATAAACTTTCATATCATAAGTGTAAGCAAGTGCTAAGCCACCATCTTTGTAGAGTACACGAAAACGATCGCGACGATCATCATCAAGGAACCAGGCAGAGAAAGAAGCAGGCATTTTACCACCAGCAAAGTCAAGCTTTCCTGTTTTGAAACCAACGAAGGCATAATCAGACCAAACATTGTAATCGCCTTTTGCATTTGCGGTGTAATCTCCACCTGTTCCCCAGGTACCATCAAGAAAACGAACACGAGCTTTTACATAACCACCACCTTCTGTTTTGGCGTGGATTTTAACACGTACACGTGAATCCCATTTGGTTACAGCACTAGTACCTTGAATACCAGAATCATTAGTTCTAAAACGAGCACGAGCACTACCACTCAAATCAACTTCTGCAGAAGCAACAGTTGCAACACCACCAACCATCAAAAATGCAGCAGCAACGCAAATTACCTTTTTCATCTCTTTCATCTCCTTAATTTTTCACTTCTTTAACAGAAGTGTCATCTCAGTTGCCAGCCAATCATGGCAAAACAACCAGCTTTACTAAACAGTTTGATAAATAATATCTATAGCACGCACGCCTGTCAAGTTTTTTTCACAAAAAGTCAAAATTTTTATACTGCCCACTGATTATTCTTTTCCCTGTCCAGCTTTTGAAATAAAATCCATGCCATAAACAGATAGACGATTTCCTCCTAATCCCAGCAAAAGACTTTGTAGCAAATCAGCTTTTTCAGGCTCCACTATAAAAAGACTCCCTCGCACAACACTCTTCGTTTCCACAATTGAGAAGAACTGAAAATCGACAATTGAATTTGGGAAAATATTAGTATGCCAGACTTCCATAAACCCTCCACCATCCCATGCCAAGCCACGAACCTGACCATTTCTATACAGTCGAGTTTTATTCATCATTTTAGGAGAGTACAATTCATTGTCCACGAGCAGGATATCATCATGGCCATCACCATCAAAATCTGAAACAACAAGGCGAATAGGAGCAGTATAATCTTCCAGTAACTCTCTTCCACCAAAACCAGCCGGTGACGTATAAATCAATTTCGAATCAGAAGAATACACCTGTAGCTGTTCTTTCTTGTTAAGAACCACAACTTCGGAAAGCTTGTCTCCTTCAAGATCTGCAAAAACAAAATCAAATAAGTTGGTCGATTCAGGGAGTACTAGGCGTTCACCGCCCGTAATTTCCTCTCCAACATGAGCAACAAGGCGAAAAATCCCAGAGGACATCCCTCCTTCTATACCACTTTGCTGTCCAGCAAGTACGACTCCTTCCCCAGGAATAACCACAGGTCGCAAATACCAATACACATTTTCGTACAGCCATTTAACACCAGTAGCTGGATGCCACTCTATAATAAAGGAACGAGGCAGTCCCCTTCTTGTACTGCTGATATAAATTTCCATGACACCATTCGCATCCAAATCT
This sequence comes from Desulfocapsa sp., assembly GCA_030635405.1. The sequence continues at coordinate 3,307 of DAOVZA010000112.1, read as the reverse complement.
GCAACATTGAGAGCATGAACCTTTAATTCGCCGGGCAAAGAGACAGTATCGAGATGCTGAATTTCCTTATCTTTTAACTGATAGATATAAAGTCTTGTATTGGTGGCGATCAATATTTCTTGAAGAGAATCGCCGTCAATATCTCCAGCCGTCATCCCCTTTGACTGGGCAGGTATAACTGCACTTTTATAGCGATCAGTTGCGTTTACCTCCAAAGCCGTTTGGCTGATAAACTCATCCTGACTAATGGAAAGTCCAAAACCACTTGTTGTCTTATAGATTCGATCTGGATGGCTAGAACTTAAGGCAACATCTTCAACAATTGTTTTTTCAGGTATTGTGACTTCTTCCTTCACGTCCTGTTTCTCAAAGAGTGATTGTGCGACGTCTGCAACCAGTCCATCCAAGGCAGTCATTATATCTGCACTGTTTTTAGCCGTGGATTGAAATTGTAATGAAGTCTCCTCAGATGGTCTGAAGGCTTTAACGGAAAGTTCTATCCCATTACCTGCATAAGCAATACGACTCAGCACACGATAGGAGTTGAAATCACGCCCTTTTATCATCTTATTTTCAAGACGAACCTCACCACCTGCTGCAGAGGCAATCCTACTGGCAAGCATCATACGGACACTATCGCGCAAATAGGCAAAGTCACCGGCGTCAGCAACATCCGTTGGATAAAAAACAACCTCTTCTGTTTTCTCTGCCAACGCACCCATAGCCATCGGTGGGAGAAACAAAAAAAGTAAAAAAGCCATTGCACATTCTTTCAGAATATTACGCATTACTAACCTCGATAGTATTTACTGATCCAGTCAGGCCCACGGTTTGACAATGCGGGCTCCGCTGGAATAATTATTTGAAAAATAGTCCAATTCTACCGCACTTCCATCTTCATGGCAATCAACAATGTTTTCACGAAGCCTCTCAAACCTGCCATACCAAAGATACTTCAGAAAAAAGAGGAATAAGAACAATTTCTCCTTGACTTATGGGATTATAAATCATAATTTTAAAGGAGAATCAAATTTTTTGTACTCTTCAATTCTACTTACAACGGATATGAAACGAACATTTTCCATACTGCTGACTTTTCTCATCTTAAGCTTTGCCATTTCTGTGCAAGCTGAAGGAAGAAATTTGCAATCTGGAGAGTACAAACTCTTTGCCTATAGTCTCAGCAACGGAGATTCAGCTGGGTATTCTAACAGCATCTCATCCAAGAACATTAGCTTCCATAGTCTATTTATCTCTTCCGAAGCCATGAAAACGGTTCTCAATCGTGAAGAGATGTTCCTTGGCAACTCCCATATAGACATTAACAAAGATAATTATCAGGGCTTAGCCATACGAGCAGCATTCGCGCCAACTGATGGAATTACCTTTCACAGTTCCATCGGTCTAACCGACACCCTTGAAGAAACAAATCTTGATTACACTGACCGCATTGGTTGGGAAGTTGATCTTGGCGTCGCTTACAAATTCCTGAATAAATTTGCGTATGAAGTTCATTTTGGATATATGGACACTGGCGAACTCTTCAAAGACAGTACCAGCTACACTAATATTGAAGATATCACCATCGTCACCAACAAATTAACCATGAGCTTCTAATCCTCATAAAACGAAAACTTCAACCACTTCTCATAAAACTCTCCTCGTGGCAAACTAAAACTCGTGCGATTCCGAAGTGCCTCACAAACGAAACAGGAACTTGAAACTTCGCTGAAAGAATGTCGCAGGAAACCACACTCTAATATCCACAAGGGAAAGCTTCTTCTTTCACCTGAAATTTTCAATACGCCTGGAAGTGAGACCAATATAGTTATCAGTCGTTTTTCCATTCTCGACAATACTGGTTCAATTCATATTGGCCCCTGGTGTATGATTGGAGCCCGAGCTAGAATATATACCCATGACCATTGCCATCAAGGAAAGGAACCACTCCTTGCCACCCAGGAAAAGCATGGCGTTGTCTGGCAGGACAAATACCTTGGCAAAGATGTGTGGATTCACGAAAATGCAATTGTCCTTTACCAGGCATCCATACTTCCCGACGGTTTTGTTCTTGGTGCCGGTTCCGTCCTGACTAAAAACCCCGGTGCCTATGAAATATGGGCTGGCGTCCCCGCAAGAAAAATTGCTGATAGAAAGGATTTGTCTTCCACTGAACTCAAGTCCTATTTTGAAAGACCAGCCTTCAGCCTGAAAGAACACCTTCAGCTTGACGAACTGAAAGACACTACATTTTGATGTTCTCCTCCCCTATATTACTGGTATCCACAAAGGCTATCAGTATCTTCACCAAACACTTTGCAAAAAGCGTTAGATTTGCGTAAACTCCAAGAGAACTCAGAAGATACTAACGAACTACCAATAAATAATATGACCCCTGCCCCCATATATAACATCCTCATGTATTCCCATGACACTTATGGGCTTGGACATATCCGGCGTTCCATGGCCATTGCCAGGCATCTGTCTGGCAAAGAGGTCAATATTCTTATCCTTACAGGATCCCCCATTGCAGGGCGTTTTACTCTTCCCGAACAGGTTGACTTTGTTCGTATCCCGGGAATGATCAAAAGAACCAATGACGAATACCGATCCCTTTCCATTCGCATTGATCCTAACCAGGCACTCCATATCAGAAAAAGTATTATCAGTGCTACAGCAAAAGCCTTTAAACCAGATCTCGTTATTGTTGATAAAGAACCTCTTGGCCTGAAGAAAGAAATACTTCCAACCCTGAAATGGATCCGAAAACATTTACCTGAGACGAAAACAATTCTTGGGCTCCGTGATATACTCGATGAGTCATCCGTTGTTTGTAAGGACTGGAAAAGCAAAAACGTATACCACTATCTTGATAAGCTGTATGATGAAATCTGGGTCTACGGAAACCAGAAGATCTACGATCCGATAATTGAATACAAGATACCCTCCTCACTCGAACCAAAGATTTGTTTTACCGGCTACATCCCGCGAAAACAAAATACCAAGAGTGTCCGGCAGAAAATAAGGCAAAGGTACCGCATCCTTGATGACGATATATTCATTCTTGTCACAGCAGGTGGTGGCGGTGATGGTTGCGAACTTCTTGATCACTACCTCTCCATGCATGATTTCTTCCCCACTTCTCTCCCCTTTAAATCTCTTATGATCACCGGCCCGTTTATGCCCAAATCCAGCCGGGAGCATATCAAAAATAAAGCAAAACAGTATGGGATAAAGTCACAACCATTCCATCCACGTCTGGAACAGTTGATTGGTGCTGCTGATCTTGTCATTTCCATGGGCGGCT
>DAOVZA010000062.1 GCA_030635405.1 Desulfocapsa sp. | reverse complement strand
TGTGTGACGGTTTGCCCTAACAGAGCAAATGTTGCTTTGAAAGCTGATCCGGTAACGTATCCTTTGCAGAGTATTCTTGCAGATGGATCCATTGAGACCAGTGGACGGATTAAACTTACTCAGGAGTATCAAATTATAAATATCCCTGATTTCTGTAATGAGTGTGGAAATTGTAAGACCTTTTGTCCAACTGGTGGTGCACCTTATTTTGCTAAATCTCATGTTCATCTTTCCAGTGCTAGTCTTGAGGCACATGGAGAAGGATTTTTTATGGTAGAACCTGGTGTGATGCACATTATGCTGGGTGGCAAAAAGGGAATCCTCACTGACAAGGGTGAAACATTTCTTTATGAAGATACTGAAGTAACGCTTAGTCTTGCTAAAAACTCATTAGAAGCATCAAGTGTTGAATTGAAAGTGGATGTGAAGAGTAAAAAATTACGGAGAGTGGCCGAAGCTGCAATTTTATTTAGCCTTCTTGATGGAAGAAGCCCGTTTGGCAAATCCTAAGAAGAGAAAGAGGCGGCTTCTCCCGTCATTCCCGCGTAGGCGGGAATCCAGAAGAATTTGTAATGACGAAACAATTCTATGTTTATATCTTAAGCAGTAAAAGAAATGGAACTTTGTATATCGGAGTAACATCGAATTTATCCCAACGGATATGGCAACATAAAAAAGACCAATTTGATGGGTTTTGCAAAAAATACAATGTTAAACAGCTGGTTTATTTTGAACAGCATGATAGTGCAGAAAGTGCCATCACCAGAGAGAAGCAAATCAAGAAATGGAACAGAGCCTGGAAGTTAAAATTGATTGAAAAAGAGAATCCACAGTGGAAAGATCTTTATGACTTAATTCTGAAGTAAACTGGATTCCCGCCTGCGCGGGAATGACAGAGTAGGGCAATATCATTTATGAAAAAGCTGGCAGATTTAAAGGTCATCATGCGGGGGGCTGGAGACTTGGCAACAGGAGTAGCACTAAGGCTTCACCGTGCAGGTTTCAAGCATTTACTACTCCTTGAAACAGAACACCCTCTTGCGGTTCGTCGTCTGGTATCTTTTTCAGAAGCAATCAATATTGGAGAAGTTTCCATCGAAGGAGTGACGGCCAAACGATTAGATGATATTGGAATGTTCGAGCAGTGGCCGTCAGGAAATGAAATTCCAGTTGTAATTGATCCTGATGGAAAAAGTATTCAAAAACTTCAGCCGGATATTGTGATTGATGCTATTATAGCAAAACGAAATCTTGGTACCGAAATCGATGATGCCAAGCTTGTTATTGGTCTCGGCCCCGGTTTCACAGCCGGGCAGGATGTAAACTGTATTATAGAAACCAAACGTGGACATAAACTTGGCAGGGTTATTCACGATGGTGCTGCGGCAGCTGATACTGGTATCCCAGGAAATATAGGTGGCTATACCAATGAACGGTTATTACGGGCACCTAACGCAGGGTTATTTGAAACAAATTGTAATATCGGTGACAGAGTCGAAAAAGGAGAGTGTGTTGCAACTGTGGATTCTTCACAAGTTCTTGCAAACATCTCTGGAGTAATACGAGGTCTGTTACGTTCTGCCACTCCAGTTGACGACAAAACAAAGCTTGGGGATATTGATCCTCGAGGAAAAGTTGATTTTTGTACCACAGCATCAGATAAAGCGATGGCTGTAGGTGGAGGCGTGCTTGAAGCAATACTGAACAAATTCAATTAGATCACAAAAAGATATAACAGACAATTCAGCACCGGTTAACAATAAGTGAGGCCGGCATAAGTACCTTCACCAAATTCTTTTTAAAATAGGTTGAAAGAATTTATAAGGTACTAAAAGGGAGATTGTATGAATGGGTATAACAGAAGAAAACCAAACAGCAGCTGAATCAGAGGCCACTCCTTTCGATTCAGAACTCATCTTTGGACTTGATGACCGTCCACCAGTACTTATTGCCTTTTTTGCTGCCATGCAGCATATGTTAGCTTCCATTGTCGGTATTGTAACTCCTCCAATTATTATCAGTAATGCATTGGGACTTGATGTCAGCGATGCTTCCTATATTATCAGCATGACTTTGCTGATTTCAGGTATTGCCACCTTTATTCAGGCAAAACGAATGGGTCCGGTGGGCTCCGGACTCCTCGCTATGCAAGGCACTAGCTTTGCATTCTTAGGGCCAATTATCGGGGCGGCCATTGCCATAAAAAATCAGGCCGATGCTCATACCGCGCTTGCTGTGGTTTTTGGCTGTGTTATGGCTGGATCGTTTATAGAGATGTTTATCAGTCGTTTTCTGCATCTCGCACAAAAAATTATTACTCCAGTTGTTACTGGTGTTGTGGTAACTTTGATCGGTTTGACTTTAATTAAAGTTGGTTTGGTGAGCATGGCCGGTGGTTTTTATGTGATGAACAATGTTCCTGATGCTTTTGCTAGTTTTCAAAATCTTGGAATTGCATTTCTGGTACTTGCCATCATTGTGGCACTGAACATGAGTAGAAACCAATATTTGCGAATGTCTTCCATCGTGATTGGATTGTCTGTGGGATATATCCTGGCAGCAGCCCTAGGCATGGTTAATTTTTCCAAGCTTGAGGGAATGAGTTTATTCACGGTTCCTCAACCTCTTAAATATGGACTCGATTTTTCATGGGGTGCATTTTTTGCCATTGGACTTGTTTATGTAATTACCGCCATTGAGTCCATTGGTGATTTGACCGCAACGTCTATGATATCGAAGCAGCCTGTAAAAGGTGATCTGTATATGAGCAGAATTAAGGGCGGTGTACTAGCAGATGGTATTAACTCCTTTCTGGCCGGTTTATTTAATACATTCCCCAATACTACTTTCAGTCAAAACAACGGTGTCATCCAGTTAACCGGGGTTGCCAGTCGTTATGTTGCTTATTTTATAGCGGGTATTCTGGTTTTAATGGGTCTTTCACCCGTGCTTGCAGGAATCTTTCGCATTATGCCGGAACCAGTTCTCGGTGGCGCCACCATCCTTATGTTTGGAACGGTAGCGACAGCAGGAATAAAGATTCTTGCTTCCCAGAAACTGGATAATCGCTCTACCTTGATTATTGCTGTATCTTTAGGGCTTGGGCTTGGAGTGACTATGGTTCCTGAAGTGTTAAAAAATGTTGCCCCAGCTGAGATTAAAAATGTCTTCTCTTCTGGTATAACCACTGGAGGCCTGGCGGCTATTGTTTTGAATTTAGTACTTCCACAAAGTAAAAAAACACATAAGGAAAAGTAAGATTTAAAGTTAACTGGCAATAATGAAAGAAGATAAAAAGATAGTCATCATTGCAGGACCAAATGGTGCAGGGAAAACTACATTTGCCAGGGAGTTTCTTGTCCGTGAAGCAGGGTGTCCTGTTTTTGTGAATGCCGATCTGATTGCTGCCGGGTTGTCTCCATTTCAGCCAGAACAGGCAGCATTTCGGGCGGGGCGCCTGATGCTTGCAGAAATTAAAGATTATGTGCAGAAAGGGGAAAGTTTCGCCTTTGAAACTACTCTGAGTGGCAGACATTACGCCCGGAAGATTCGAGAGTGGCGTTCTTTGGGCTATAGGGTAAAGTTGATATTTCTTCGTTTAGCTTCTGAAGAAATTGCTTTGGATCGTGTTCGGAACCGGGTGGTTCAGGGCGGACATAATATAGAGCAAGAAGTTATTCGTCGACGATTCCGTAAGGGACTTATTAACTTTAAAGAGCTTTATAGAGACCTGGTAAACGCATGGGTAGAATATGACAATTCAGGTGAGACGCCAAAAGTTATTGCTGTGGGGGAAAATGAATGAAAACGAAGATTCGTGATAAAGATCTACAGGGTGTGGAAGACGCTTTACGAAGAGCTGGAACCCAGGCACGAAAAATCGCTGAACAGACCAATACTCCTTTAGTTATTTATAAACACGGTCAAATAGTCAGGGAAGATGTTAGTAAAAAACGGAAAATAGAGACGACATAATTATATTGTAAAGAAAAATTGTCGTCCCAAAAAACGAACAAGCAAAAGTCGATTTTAAGAGTAAGGCAAAACAGTTTGTGAAAATTAAATCAGTCACGGAGATCTGATTATGGCAGTTGGACAGTCACATATACGAAAAGATGTCAGAGCAAAAGTTACCGGTAAAACTCGTTATACCGATGACTTAAGCATGCCCGGTATGCTGCATGCAAAATACGTCAGGAGCCCCATTGCACATGGTCTTGTCAAGAGTATTGATAAGAGTGCCGCATTGGCTATGCCCGGTGTGGAGGCTGTCTTCACCAGTGAAGATATCCCCAAAATTCTTTTTCCCACAGCAGGGCATCCCTTTTCACTTGATCCTGGCCATCAGGATGTCGCAGACAGATTGCTTCTGACGGATCATGTTCGCTATCATGGCGATGAAGTAGCCATTGTTGTTGCTCGTGATCATCTGACTGCTGAGAAAGCTGCAAAGGCAGTGACTGTTGAGTATGAGGAACTTCCTGTATGCGTAACTTCTGAAGCTGCAATGGCAGAAGGTGCTCCTGCCATACATGAAGGTGGAAATATAATTAAATCGTCCACCTTTGAGATTAATGGAACAATCAGCGATGCCGAGAAAGAGACGGATCTTATTGTTGAAGGCACATTCAACACTCCCATTATTCTGCATTGCCATCTGGAAAACCATACAGCATATGCCTACATGGATGATAATGATCATCTTGTTATCGTCAGTTCCACCCAAATTCCTCATATCTGCCGTAGAATAGTTGGTCAGGCACTCGATATGCCATGGGCAAAGATACGTGTTATCAAACCTTACATTGGTGGCGGTTTTGGAAATAAACAGGATGTGGTTCTCGAGCCCATGGTTGCTTTTTTGAGTACCAAGATGAATGGAGCTCCTGTTAAAATTGAGCTTGAACGTGAAGAAGGTCTTATCGCTACCCGTACCCGTCATGCCCAGACTGTTACTGCTCGGGCTGGCGTGAGCAATGACGGCGTTCTGAAATTCATTGATCTGAATATAATTAGCAACACCGGAGCCTATGCTTCCCATGGACATTCTATTCCTATGGCAGCAGGATCTAAATTCTGTAATTTGTATCCGCGCAGTGTTTCAAAATTCTCAGCGACAACCCATTACGGAAATATTCCAGCAGCTGGTGCCATGCGAGCCTATGGTTCTCCTCAGTTGTTCTTTGGTGTTGAGAGTGTGCTTGAAGAAGTAGCCGAAAAACTCGGAATGGATTCCGTTGATTTTAGAATCAAAAACTCAGCAAGACCATCTGATATCATCTCTAAAGTGGGTGATAAGGAACATTCAGTAGGTATGGTGGAATGTTTGGAAAAAGGGCGTGAAGCCATAGGTTGGGATGTTAAAAAAGAAGAATATTCAAAGCAGGAAGGAAATATTCGCAGAGGGCTTGGAGTTGCATCATTTAGCTATGGTTCCGGAACCTATCCTGCCTGCGTTGAAATCGCTGGTTGTCGACTGGTTTTAAATCAGGACGGATCGGTACACATGCAGATTGGGGCCACGGAAATTGGTCAGGGCTCTGATACTGCGCTTGCTCAGATGGCTGCTGAAACTCTTGGCATTGACTATGATGCTATCCATGTGGTTTCCGAACAGGACACTGATGTTACTCCATTTGACCCGGGTGCATACGCATCACGTCAAACCTATGTCGCAGCCCCGGCTGTATATCAGGCAGCAGGAAAACTTAAAGCAAAAATTCTTGATCATTGTCATCTGATGACCGGTGAAGATACAGAAAATCTTGATCTGGCAGCTGGAAAAATAATTAAAAAGGATCAGCCGGAAAGCGTCGTTCTTGATCTTGGTGATCTGGCACTCGACAGCTACTACCATAAAGAACGCGGTGGACAGTTAACGGCCGAGGTGTCGAGTAAAACATGCACCAATGCACCCAGTTATGGGTGCACGTTCGTTGATCTTGAAGTGGACATTGAAATGTGTGCAGTCACCATCAAACAGATCATTAATGTTCACGATGCAGGGAGAATTATTCATCCACTTTCGGCAGAAGGCCAGGTCCATGGCGGAATGGCAATGGGCGTTGGTATGGCCCTGTTTGAAGAACTGCTGGTTGATCCCGAAACCGGTTGGATATTTAATGGCAATCTGTTGGATTATAAAATTCCAACTTGTGTTGATATTCCTGATCTTGAGAGCGCATTTGTGGAAACCTACGATCCCACAAGTCCCTACGGTAATAAATCATTGGGAGAGCCGCCCATTATTTCACAGGGACCTGCCATTCGTAATGCGATATGGGCAGCAACCGGCGTGAAGATTAACGAGATGCCCATGACCCCTAAGGTTTTGTTTAAGCACTTTACTAAAGCAGGACTTCTTTAAGAGAGTATATAAAAATGTTTCCAATTGAAAAATATCATTTTGCAAGCAGTGTGGAAGATGCTGTCCAGGCGCTTGCTGCTGATGAAAAGGCAAAAATAATAGCAGGTGGTACTGATGTTCTGGTGCGGCTTCATGGTGGCAACAGCGATTATGATCGTATCGTTGATATCAACGGTTTAAGCGAACTTAAAGAAATAAAAATTGATGAAGAAGGTAATATTTTTATAGGATCGCTTGCCACCTTCACCGAAATAATGGATCATGAACTCATCCAAAAGCATGTTCCTGTTATCGCAGAATCTCTTGCAACCATCGGTGGCCCACAGGTTCGAAACTGCGGCACCATGGGAGGTAATATCTGTAACGGAGCTGTTAGTGCCGACAGTGCTTGTGCAGCCCTGATCCATGAGTTTGATCTTGTTATACATGGAGTGGATGGTGAACGGATTGAGTCCATTAACGGATTTCATACAGGACCTGGTCGTACCATCCTGAAAAAGGGTGACCTGCTGAAATATTTCTGTGTTCGTCCTGATAATTACGAAGGTTTCAGCGCCTCCTATTATAAATACGCCATGCGTGGAGCCATGGATATTGCAACCATCGGTTGTGGTGTTGCTGTTAAAATGAATGGGGATACGGTTGAAACACTTAAACTTGCATTCACGGTTGCTGCACCCACACCTATCCGCTGTGAAAATGCTGAAAAAGCCATGGAAAATAATCCTCTTACTGAGGAAAGTTTGCAGGCAATGACAGCCGCACTTGCCGAGGATGTCAAACCTCGTGATTCCTGGCGGGCAAGCAAGGATTTTCGTCTACATCTTATTAAAACACTAGCAAAAAAAGTTATCCGACAGGCAGTGGAGAATCAGGGAGGTACGCACTAATGCAAACCATGAACATCAAACTAACAATTAACACTAAGAAGTATGAGATGGATGTGGATGTACGTAAATCTCTAATGGATGTACTGCGTGAACTTGGTTTAACCAGCGTAAAACATGGATGTGGTGTAGGAGAATGCGGAGCTTGCACAGTGCTTGTAGACGATATTCCCATTGACTCCTGTTTATATCTCGCCACTTGGGCCAACAATACGGTAATACGTACCACTGAAGGTGAGAGCAAAGATGGCAAACTTTCTGCTGTTCAGGATGCCTATGTGGAAGAGGGCGCTGTTCAGTGTGGCTTTTGCACACCAGGCCTTATTATGACCACAACCTCTTTTCTTGAAAAAAATGAAGGTAAAGAGCTCTCTCGAGAAGAGATCAAAAGAGGTCATGCGGGTAATCTTTGTCGTTGTACTGGGTATCAAACCATTATTAATGCAGTGGAAACCGCCAGTAAAAAATGATTTTTGTTAAGAGGGCAGAGTGATAATGAAGAAGGTGCTACCATTTTGAAACAGGACAATACTTCTCAAATTATCATCTATCAAACTGAAGCGGGACAGACAAAAATCGAGGTACTTCTTGAACAGGAAACAGTTTGGCTCACGCAAAAGCAGGTAGCAGATCTATTCCAGACCAGTAAGCAGAATATAAGTCATCACGTTAGAGCCGTCCTTGAGGAGGGAGAGTTGCAATTGGAGGGAACTGTCAAACAATATTTGACAGTTCAGCAAGAGGGGAGTCGAACGGTCAAAAGAAAACTTGATTATTATAATCTGGATATGATTATCTCGGTTGGTTATCGGGTAAAAAGTCATGTGGCAACTAAATTTCGTATTTGGGCTACCAGACAATTGAAGGAATACATAGTCAAGGGATTTGTTCTGGATGATGAGCGGTTAAAAAATCCGGATGCCCCTTTTGATTATTTTGATGAACTGCTCAGACGTATCCAGGATATACGTACTTCAGAGAAACGATTTTATCAAAAAATTACTGATATTTATGCGACCAGTATAGATTATGATCCAACCATGGGAAGCAGCATAATTTTTTTCAAAACTGTACAAAATAAGTTGCACTGGGCAATTACCGGACAGACAGCTGCAGAGATTGTTAACAGCAGAGCTGATGCAGAACAGTCTAATATGGGGTTGACCAGTTTTAGAGGCGAGAAACCTCGTAAACAGGATGTAACAATAGCCAAAAATTATCTTGATGAAGAGGAACTGTCCGCTTTAAACAATCTGGTAGAACAGTATCTTGTTTTCGCAGAAGGACAGGCAATGCGTCGTATTTCTATGAGTATGGATGATTGGATAAAAAAACTCGATGGTTTCCTCAGTTTGAATGATAGGGGAAT
>DAOVZA010000070.1 GCA_030635405.1 Desulfocapsa sp. | reverse complement strand
TTCTTTGCTGACAATTATGGTGAGCTTTTCTATAATCTCTTCCCGGATTTTACTGGCTTTCTCCTGAAATTTTTTGATACTTTCAAGCGCGTCAGTTTCTCTCATATACATCTGTTCCGGAAGATTGAGAAGAAGTAGTGGAACAGCATTTCTTCCAGCTTTTGCTTCATAACTGTCGATTAGGAGCTCTGCAGCCTCTTCCTGGGCTGTTGTCCACAGCCAGAAGTTTTCTGGTAGAGAACCAGATGTGTACAGAGTTTTCCATGCATTAACTCGTCTTTTCAGGGCTCCCGGGCGCGGTTGACTGAGATTGGCCTTGATCCGCATCAGCTCGGCAAAAGGGTCGTCATCATCACTGTTTGCTGAAGCTTCTCCTCTTAGTTCCTCAAAAAGAGCCATTTCCGTTTCATCAATATCAGCCAGTGTTACTGCCAGTTCAGCTTCCTCTTTATCTAAAATTTCAGCAAGAGCCAGGACTAGACGTGATTGCCACAGTACAGATTCTTCTGATTCCTTAATAGATTCATCGCTGGGAGATATCTTTCCACCAAGTAATGTCGCCATGATTTCCTGATGACTATTATCTCCACGCGCCTGCTCTTTTGAGAGATGAGCCAGGGTCAAACCGCTCATCTGTTCAGCAAAACCATCCTTACTGGTTCTGATTTCTTCTATGAGCTGCAGGAATCTATCCCTATCTTTTCCGAGAAGAGATGGCGTATGCACTTGACAGATGGACTGTTCCATGAAAATATCATCATCTGATGTTTTATCTGTGTTTTCTGCGGTTGGTTCGACTGGTTGCAGAAGGTGCAGAGTGTCAGGAAACAGAAGCAGACAGTTGCGAAGATGATGAGGGAGAACTGTTTCTGGAAAATAAAGACTATTGAGTGATTGCATATGGAAACGCCTGAAGGAAAAAAGAATAGTAGTGTATCATTTTATGTTACGGCCGTAGTTTATTTACTTTTTAATCTGCGCCTTGGATCGGATCTGGTGACAAGCGCATTGGCAACAGCTAAACAAATTTTGTTTACTGCACCCTATGTGATTGGAATTACCTTTGTTGTTATATCTGTTATTCAATATGCAGCGGGTGGAGAAAAGGTTCCCTTGGTCCCACGCTTACGATTGTTTTTTACCATAGGAATTTTCGCAGGTCTTGTCTATGCAATTTATGATTACACCGGTGGCGGAATTCCGCAATAGTGATAATATTTTTATAAAATTAAACACTTACAATTGGTACCGGGAAGCTCTCTGCTTTCCATATAATTGAGGAAGAGAAAGATGCTAAGAAATGAAGGGGAAGCTTTGAAACGGGTTGTTGTCAGCACTCCGAAATATGAATATGCACGAGCAAATGACCTTGAAAAACATAATATTGGTGATCTTGGGAATCCAGAACTTGCAGTTCAGCAGCACGATATACTGAAAGCAACTCTTAAAGATTTCGGCGCTGAAGTGCTGGATCTTACAGAGCTTGCAGATCATCCAAACTCTGTTTTTACGCGTGACACTGCGTTGTCTACTCCAAAGGGATATATAAAACTCCGTTTGGGACTCGACAGTCGCCAGGGTGAAGATGCATGGATGGCAAAAGCCCTGGATACAGCGGGTGAGATCTGTGTGGGTGAAATTAAAGCACCAGGAACAGTGGAAGGTGGTGATGTGGTTCTGGCTGGAGATGTTGCCTTTATCGGGCAGTCTCTGCGTACCAATACAGAAGGAGTAGAGCAGCTCTCTGCCCTGTTAATGACGATGGGTTACGAGGTTCGGGTTATAGAGCTTCCCGAGAGCATTTTACATCTTGATAAGATACTGATAACAATTGGGCCCAGAAAACTGCTCTATTGCGATGATTTGATATCGGTGCAAGATATTGCTGGATTTGAAGGGATTGCCATTTCCTGTGGCGGTGATACCACTGCAAATATAATCTGTTTAGGAAATAATGAACTGATCATAAATCGTTCAAATTCAGTGGTTATAAAACGTTTAGAAGAAGAGAAGTTTGTTGTTCATAATCTTGATCTGGGTGAGTTTGCAAAGGGGATGGGAGGGCCAAACTGCCTCATTATGTCCATTGAACGTGGCGACTGAGGAGTAGAGTAAGTGAGGGGGGAACTCAGAAGAGATCAATCGGGAAAAGCTTCTCGGATCTCTATGATCTCATCAAGAGAATTGAAAAAGACATCCACCAGCTCCGGATCAAAATGACTGCCAGAGCTTTCTTTTATCACATCAAGTGCTTTATCTAAAGGCCATGGATCTTTGTAGGGTCTTGAGGAAAGAAGTGCATCAAAAACATCACTTATTGCCGCAATACGGGCAGCAATGGGAATGTCTTCACCCTTTAACCCTGCCGGATATCCGCTACCGTCCCATTTCTCGTGATGGCAGCGGGCAATTGTACTTCCCATCCAGAATATATCAGCAGGATAGTCACCAATAATCTGTGTGCCTATCTCCGTATGACTCTTCATGATTTGCCATTCTTCTTCTGTGAATTTGCCAGGTTTCAAGAGTATGTTGTCTGGTATGCCGATTTTTCCAACATCGTGCATGGTGCTTGAATGGAGGATTAGTTCACAGGTTTTTTCATCAAGCCCGGCACCTCTGGCAATGATTTCAGAAATACGACTCATTCTGATGACATGGGCACCTGTTTCATTGTCTCTGAACTCACCTGCCATACCTAAACGACGAACAATTTGAAGTTGTATAGAGCGTATTTCTTTCGTTCGTTCAGCCACTTCTTTTTCAAGCACATCTCCACGTGATATCTGTTGCTTAAAGTGGTAACGCATCTCCAGCAGATTACGGATACGAAGCAGTGCCTCCCAATGTTGAAATGGTTTGGTTAAGAAATCTTTGGCCCCAAGGCTGAGTGCCTGTGATCGTGTTTCCTTATCAAGTTGGGCAGTTAATACTAATATGGGAAGATACTGGCTCCCCGGGAGATGTTTACCAAGTTCCTGCATAACCTCAATTCCCGTCATGTGTGGCATGCGGATATCGAGAAGGATAAGATCAAAATCCTCTTCCTGGCAAAGATTCAGTACGGTACGTGGATCCGTTGTAGATGTATATTCTTCGTAGCCTTCATCTTCCAGAAGATTTTCCAACAGTGCTATGTTGGCGGCATTGTCATCAACAATAAGAATATTTGAATTTTTTATATCTTCTTCCATGGTATTTCCTTAGCTCGGCCAATATTCCTCAAGTGTGTTGCTTAATTGGGCTGTTGTAATTGGTTTTGTCAGGTATTCTGCAAAACCAAGATTCAGATATTTTTTTATGGTTTCGGGTGAGGCATCTGCACTGAGTGCGAGAACTGTAATATCTTTTGTTTTTGGATTGTTCTGTAATTCAGCGAAGGCCTCCTGGCCACTCATGCCCGGGAGCTGCAAATCCATAAATACCAGATCAGGTTGAAGCATGGCGACCGCTTTAATGCCTTTTTCTGCATTTTTACGGATAACCAGTGCCGCCTCCGGCCACTGTTCCATTATGCTACGCATTAGCTGAATACTAGCAGGGTCATCTTCTATATATATAACCGTACCTTTTATCTTTTTGATTTCAGACAGGTTGTTTTGGCTCTGGGAGGTTTCTGATGATTGTGGCTTTTGTTTTATCACTTTCTCTGCAAGAGGTAAATTCACTATAAAAGTGCTGCCGATGCCAATTTCACTTTCAACTTTTAAACTTCCTTTCATTAATTCGACTAACTGCTTGGTGATGGTCATTCCGATTCCCGTTCCTTCAATTCCGGATTTATCCTGACCTAAACGGGTAAAGGGGATGAAAAGTTTGTCTATTTGTTTTTCTGAAATACCTATACCAGAATCCTTTACCAGCAGGGATACAATATTACCACCGAGTTTACCGGAGATGGACACCGTTCCCTGTGGGCGATTATACTTAATAGCATTTGAAAGCAGGTTGAGCAGCACCTGTTTGATTCTGGTTCTATCAGCAAGTATTGCCGGTAATTGGTCGATGGATTTTTCCACTTCTATTGAAATACCAGTTTCTAGGGCCAGGGAACCAATCAGAGCTATGCAGTCTCTTACCATGTCGGCAACGACGACAGGTTCAATAGTTGCTGTTAATTGACCCGATTCAATTCGGGAAAGATCGAGGATCTCATTGATGAGTTCCAGCAGGTGCTTCCCTGCAGTGTTGATCTGAATAACCTGGTCGGTTTGTCGCTCATCAAGAGTGTGCTTTTTGTTTTTTCTAAGGAGTATTTCAGAAAATCCATTTATGGCATTAAGCGGTGTACGCAGTTCATGACTCATTCGTGACAAAAAGTCAGATTTGGCCTTATTGGATGCCTCAGCTGCTTCTCGAGCCTGTTTGAGTTCAGTAATGTTTTCTTTGACGGCGACATAGTGGGTAACTTCATCTCTGTCATTTTTCAGTGGAGCCAGGATTACATTTTCGTGATAAATTTCACCAGATTTTGAACGGTTGATAAACTCTCCATTCCAGATTTCATCCCTTTGAAGGGTCTCCCACATATCACTGAATATCTCTGGAGAAGTAAGTCCACTGTTTAATATTTTTGGGTTCTGCCCCAATGCTTCTTCCCTTGTATAACCTGTTACTTTTTCAAACTGTTTGTTTACATATTGGATTGTACCATCAAGGTCAGTTATTACGATGGAGGAAGGGTTCTGTTCCACCACAAGCTTTAATTGACTTAACCGTTCTTCTGCAGCCTGTTTTGCAGTAATATCTCTTGCGTAAAGTAGCAGCCCACGGATTGTCGGTTCAGCCAGAAGATTTTTGACAGAGGCTTCCAGTACCTTGTACGATCCTTCACTGCTAAGAGTTCTGAATATAAGACTCTTTTCGGATTGTAGAGAAAGAATGAAGTTATTGAGACGTTTCTTACTTTTTTCTATGTCATCTTTATGAAAATATCCAAAAAAGTTCGTTCCAATCATCTGTTCAGGAGTATAGCCGAGAATATTTTGAGATGATGAACTCGCATAGGAGATAATACCCTCTTGGTTTATAATCATGCTAAGATCATGGCTTGCTTCGATTAACGTCCTATAATATTTTTCACTGTCCTTTAACTGGAGCTGTATGGATTCACGTTGGGCAATCTCGTTTTTAAGACTCAGGGCTTGTTGGCGAAGATCATTTTGGATTGAATTCTTCTCCAGGATAATTGCATTGCTGTTACGGATAATGATCCAACCTAAACCCAGAATAAGTATTCCGGCCAATACTCTAAATACCAACAACCAATATTGAGCATTTTTTTGACTGTGGTCTCTTAGTTGCTGTAATTCTATGAAGTCCTTTTGAGCATTGAAATAGATGTGGTAGGAGTTTTCCAGCATACGATTAAAAAAAGGTGTAATTCTTTTGTAAATATTTTGAAGGCGTTCAGCAGTGTCTGATTCAACATCCCTGTCGTCATTAAGCATGTTCTGCTGAATCGTCTCGCTCATTACTTGCCAAAATAGAGCGATATATCCTGGTAATTCAAAGAGTTTGGCTCGAAGCTCAAGAACCTCAAGATTGATCCGATATGGATAGTAATTTTTATAAATAAAGCTGCGATCCAGTTGTCTCTTATCTGTGAAACTTATCTGGAAAGTGTGTGTGGTTGATCCACCCTTGTTGATGACTGACAAGTAATTTATTAAATCTTCAATTTCATGGTTTATTTGTTGGGTAAACTTCTGTAGTTCTCTTTCGGTATGGGCAAGAGAAATATCTTGAAATAATCCCTGAGTTGTCAGCAATCTGGAGTAGGAAAGATAGCTTAAATCCACCTTGACTGATTCATTGTTGACCAGTGACTGTAGGAATATGACATTTTTACTCATCTGTCTCTGGATAAGCCCCAGTCCTGCCAGAAGAAATATGAAAACAAGGATAAGGAGCAACAATCTGCGGATAATCGGTTCTTTTAAGGATGGAAATATCATCGTTTAAAATCCATAGCGTGAAAAGATCTCTTTTCCACGGTTCGAAGTTGCCAGGTTAAAAATGCAACGGCCTAACTCAGGATTTTTGCTGGTTGTCAATAAACCCATGACAAGTTTTTCTCGTATTACTTCATGTTCCTCTAAACGAATTTCATCAATATAAAGATTGTTTTCTTTCATATGGAGGGTTGCTCTCCAATTCAAAACCACATCTGCCTTTCCGTCACGTAATGCGTGTACCAGGCCCTCTGAGTCGGTTGTTATGTAAGAAGCATTTTGGAAAACTTTGTTGTAAATCCCCTTTTTGCTGAGAACCAACCGGGTAGCCCTACCGATGGCTCCAGCATTATCTGCACCAATAACCACCTTTAGATCGTTGCGGAGCAGGTTCTTCAGGTCAGGAGTCACATTTTTTGGATTTCCCTTGGCAACGAAAAGAGCAATTTCATTGTGTCCGATTTCCACTGTTTCGGAGATTAATCCATCGTCTTGCAGGGTTTTTATGTAGGAAGCGGAACCGGGTAAAAAAACTTCACCAATTTGATTTACCTTGATGGCTTTTGCGAGATGGGCCGAGCCGCCATGGCTGATTTTAACTGAACAATGTTTTTTCTGTTCTACGATTTTTGCTATCTCCATAACGGGTTGAAGCATCGTTGCACCGCAGTAAACAAGGATTTCTTTTCTTTCGGTATCCTCCTTAAAAGGATGCTCGGTTGCATCACAACCACAAATCAATAGCGGGAGAAGCAGCAGGAGGTAATGAAAAGTTCTCATGAGGGGTTTTGTCTCAGTTTTTTTCAGTAGAAAAAAGGATACTTACGCATAAAAAGTAGATTCATAAGTATCTTCTCATTTGTTGAGAAAGAAAACAAGGTGAAGGGAAAAAAATATGGCAGAAATACTAAATTTTTCTGCCATAAATGTATTGTCCACAGATTTTATCATCGAACTCGGCAATATTGGGGAGATGTCCCCATTGAGAGAAACCGTATTTCTTGAGAATTGCAACGCTAACCAGATTAGTATCAAGCAGGATGGCAAAAAGATTGTGAAGTCCAAGGGTTGGTGCTTTTTGTAAGGCGTGTGTCATCAGCAACTTACCAACACCCATTCCTCTTTGATCTTTATCAACATAGTAACTGATTTCGGCAACATTTTGTAAAGCCATTCTTCCCTTGCGATGAGCACTGAGACTGCACCATCCCATGAGAGTATTATCTGATTCATCTTCAACAATATAAATTGGATACTTTTCCGGGCCATGGTTGTTAAACCATTCCTGCCGGTCTTCCACAGTGAGTGTCTCGGTGTCAGCAGTACAATTTCCTTCTGTTATAGCCTGGTTATAGATGGCTACAATTTGTTTGAGATCGCAGGGTTTGGCAATACGTATTTGCATGGTCATTGGAAGGAGAGTATATAGTATGATCTGTTATGGCTTCGTTGATTTGGTGTAAGTATGCACGTTTTTGAGTCAAGAAGCTACTGATTCCCTCAACCTTTTTGGGGCATATGTTTTTCCTCCATCTTTCAAACCGAACTGAAAATCTTATTCGTCAACTTGCGGAAGTGTTGCGGGTTGATAAGGAACGTGATCCTTTCAGTCCCGAGTATTTTCTGATTCAGAGTCAGGGCATGGAGCGTATGCTTTCCCAGAATTTGTCTGAGCAGTTTGTCTCATGGTGCAACTATGAGTATATGCTGCCTACCCGCTTTTTTGCATTGATGGCTGATCGTCTTGGTGTTGAGGCCGGCCCTGAAGACTATTCACGCGATAAGCTTTGCTGGCATCTTGAAAATATTTTCCGAGATGTAACTGCTGAGGATGAAAAGTTTGCGGTATTGAATCGTTATATCTCTTCTGATAGTAGCGGGGTAAAGCGTTACCAACTGGCGTTGCAACTGGCAAATATCTTTGATCAATATCAGATCATGCGTTTTGAAATGGTTGCAGGCTGGCAAAAAGGTCGTCTTGCAACTAAAAATCCTGCTGAAATATACCAGATGGAACTCTGGAATATGCTGCGTGAAATAATCGGTCACTCAAGGCACCGTGGCCTGTTTTTACGTGATTTGATAGCTGCGCTTAGAAATGATACCGATCATGGCGTACTGTTACCTAATCGTCTTTCGGTGTTTGGGGTGCATAGCCTTCCCCCGATCTTATTAGACTGCCTGCAGGCATTGTCCAATCATTGTGATGTTCATTTGTATCTTCTTTCTCCCTGTGAAATGTATTTTGGCGATCAGCTCACTCAGCAGTCCCAACTTAAAAAGAAAATATCATCTTTGAATGATGGTAAAAAGGCAATAACAGAAGAATTAGCCGCTCATCCG
>DAOVZA010000057.1 GCA_030635405.1 Desulfocapsa sp. | reverse complement strand
TGCGCAAATGGCCGATGTGGTATTTCCGGCCGCCTCCTTTGCCGAAAAGGCCGGCACCATTACCAATACGGACCACAGAGTGCAGCTCTGCCGCCGTGTCACTGATCCAGTGAATGATTGTCGCTCCGACAGTGATATCATAATGGAACTTGGCAGACGGATAGGCTGCCCGGGGATGGATTTTGACACAGAGGCTGAAATAATGGAAGAAATCAGTCTGCTCACACCCATTTACGGCGGCATACACTATGATCGTCTTGCCGAAAACCATGGTTTACAATGGCCCTGCACCGATCGAAATCATCCCGGTACTGAATTTTTACACAAATATTATTTTGCACGAGGCAAAGGCCAGTTCACCATCACCAAACATCAGGAGCCATACGAGACACCGGGAAAGAAATATCCATTCACTCTGGTCACAGGCCGAGGCTCCTATCATCACTACCACACAGCAACCATGACCAGAAACTCGAAACGACTGGTTCGGGAATATCCACAGGCCTTACTTGAAATAAATATTCAAGACTCCAATAAACTAAAGATAACTGATGGAGAAACCGTCGAACTCAGTTCAAAAAGAGGAACCGTGCACATCACTACTCAGATCACGGATCGTGTTAAACCGGGCACGGTCTTTTCATCATTTCATTTTTTTGAAGTTCGCATTAATCAGCTCACCGTTGATGCCATGGAGCCCAAATCAAAATGCCCGGAATTCAAAGTCTGCTCAGTTCGCTTAAAAAAGGTGGCTCATGATTGATTTAAAAGAGCTGATCCTCAGCAAAGACAATCTGTATCCATTTCTGCGCAAATTAACAAAAGACGCACGCCTGGTTGCACCTGTAAAAAATGAATATGGCGACACTCTGTTTTCTGAAATTGACGATATTGATAAAACAAAAATTGACCTTGAAAACCAGCCGCAGACATCGCTCAAGCCATTCTTCCTACCTCAACAGGAAACCCTTGCCGAATATACTATTGTCAAAGGAGATTACAACTTCACACCGCCAGAGCCTGCACAGGCCACCATCTTTTTTGGTGTACGCTCCTGCGACCTCACGGCCCTGTTATATATGGACCTGATTTTTTCCAAACCGACAAAGGATGCCACTTATTACGACAGACGCAACAACTCACTTATTATAACACTTGGCTGCAATCAGCCTTTTGATAACTGTTTTTGTGAAGCCACAGGCAGCGGCCCCTACATGGAATACGGATACAGCCTGCAGTTCATCGACCTTGGAGACCGCTACTTTGTTTCAGCCGGACGAAGAAAAGGCGCTGACCTCCTGGAAAAATGGGGTTATTTCTTTCGTGAAGTACAGGAAGAGGATCAAAAACGCCGTTACCAGCTTTTACTAGAGGCACGAGGGCAGTTCAACAGAAACATTCAGGTTGACCATGCTTGCCAGAAATTACAGAAAGAAACCGTCTCTGAAGAGATCTGGGAAAAACTCTCAAGTCGCTGCTACGATTGCGGTGGCTGCGCCTATGTCTGCCCGACATGCACCTGTTTTTCAGTGGACGATAAGCCACAGGACAGCACAAGCGGAATCAGGATTCGAACCTGGGACGCCTGCACAAGCAGTGGCTTCACACGAATGGCCGGAGGACATAATCCGGTGAATCGCAACAAACACGCTCTAAAACGGCGTTTTCTCCACAAGCTGAAACACGACTACGAAAGTCATGGCAAGGCCTCCTGTACCGGTTGTGGACGCTGTGTTAATATCTGTTTTGGCGGCGTTGATATTACAACATTCATTGATCTGTTTACAAAGCAGGAGACATCATGAACAAGAATTTCATTCCTGCCCTAGCTCTTATCCGGAACATCATAAAAGAAAACGAACAGATTTCATCATTCTCCCTGGAACTCACCGATAAGACCCTCCCCCTCACCTTCCTTCCCGGTCAGTTTCTCATGCTTTCAGTACCTCATTGTGGGGAAGCAGCGATCTCTATTTCATCTTCCCCGGATACTCTACCACTCATCACCCTCTCGATACGCAAAGCCGGAGAGCTGACCGAGGCCATTCACAAAATGAAGAAAGGCGACATGGTAGGATTGAGAGGCCCCTTTGGAAAACCATTTCCCATGGAAACATTTGCAAACTCTGACCTTCTCATTGTAGCTGGAGGAATTGGACTGGCTCCGCTTAAAAGTGTCATCGATTCCTGCCTCTACAACAGTACACTTGAAGAAGACGCCGTACGCAACATAACTCTCCTTTACGGCAGTAGAAGCCCATCAGACATCGCCTTCAAACAGGCAATCAAATCATGGCAAGAGCAAGGTGTGGATTGCAGGTTAACTGTGGATGAAAAAGATGACACCTGGAAGGGCCATGTCGGACTGGTTACCAACCTGCTCAAAGATTGCACGATGACCAGCAGTACAAAAGCCATCGTCTGCGGCCCACCGATCATGATCCGGTTTGTTATTGAACAACTCTCGGCCATGGGCTGTGATGATAACTCCATCTTCACAACTCTTGAACGACACATGAAATGCGGCATTGGCATTTGCGGCCACTGCCACCTTGATGGCAAGCTGATCTGTATGGATGGCCCTGTTTTCAATTTAAGCCAGTTAAAAAAAATGGATGTAACGGAGTTTGCCAGATGAGCGACAAGCAGCAAACCAGCACTGTCACCTTTCTTCCTGCGAACAAAAGCATTGAAGTTAAAAACAGAACCAGCCTCATAGACGCGGCACGAAAAACGGGGATTCACATCAACGCCTCCTGCGGTGGTGCCGGAGTTTGCGGAAAATGTCGCGTTATCATTGAACAGGGCACAGTCGATGGAGGAGGAAGCGAAAAGCTCTCATCCGAAGAATACGAACAGGGCTATCGTCAAGCCTGCACCTCTGAAATCACCCAGGACATAACCGTTCGTGTCCCTGAAGAATCAGGACGCCAGAAAGGTGGTTTAAACACTGATATCCCTCTCAGGCATCGCGCCCGCATACACATCTTCAATATCGACGAACTCCAAAAAAAAGGTATCTTTTATCCGCCGGTTGAAAAACTCTGCCTTCAGCTTTTACCACCAAACGCCAACGATAATCGTGCAGATGTGGGCCGCTTAATTCAGGGTCTTTCTGATCAACACAATAAGCATAGAATCATCACGGGCCTTTCCGTGATGCGGAAAATCAGAGCTGCTTTACGAGAAAAAGACTTTGAGGTGACAGTCACTCTGGAACAACCTGTAAACAACAAGTCTAAGCTTCATCTTCTGAACATCCAACCGGGACAATGGCAACACAGAAATTTTGGCCTAGCCATTGATATCGGTACCACCACAGTTCACGGGGTGCTAATTGACCTGTACAGCGGTAAAGTGCTGGCCAAAGACTCCTGTTACAACCCTCAAATAAGTTATGGCGAAGATGTCATCGCAAGAATCATCTATGCTGAGAAGCCGAAAGGGCTTGCCGTGATGCAGGAACTGGTGGTGGAAGCAATCAATAAGCTTATCACAAACATGCTGAAACAGGCTACGCCATCTGAGAGTTGTGGCCATGGAACCATTGGCAGAGATGAGATCAACTCCATCACCATTGCCGGCAACACGACAATGACCCACCTTCTGTTACAACTGGAACCAGACAACATCAGGCGTTCTCCCTATGTTCCTGTTTCAACATTTTTTCCACCCATGCGTGCTGCTGATCTTGGCTTTGAGCTCCCCCAGCACTGTGTATCACTGCTCTTTCCTGCCATATCAAGTTATGTCGGCGGTGACATTGTGGCTGGTGTCATGGGATCTGGTATGTATCGAACTGAGCTTCTCACTCTCTTTATCGATGTGGGAACCAATGCGGAAATCGTCATCGGCAACAGAGAATGGCTTGCCTGTGCAGCCTGTTCAGCAGGACCTGCCTTTGAAGGAGGAGGTATCACCCATGGCATGCGTGCCGTGGAAGGTGCAATCAGTGATTTCAGTCTCAACCCTGAGACTCTTGAGCCCATGAATGTCACAGAAGGCAACAAGGCCCCTATCGGTATCTGCGGATCAGGCTTGCTTATTATTGTGGCCACTCTATTTGAAAATGGTGTTCTCAATCAAAGTGGTAAATTCAATGATCACGACTCACCCCGTATCCGCGAAGGGCGAAGTGGTATGGAATATGTTCTCGCCTGGAAAGATGAGAGCGCAGCAGACCACGATATAGTGCTTAACGAAGTGGATATAGAAAACTTCATCCGGGCAAAAGCAGCCATTTTTGCTGGAGTTGCAACCCTTCTTGAGCAAGTGGGCCTGCAGGTGGGAGATCTTGAACAGATCATCCTTGCTGGTGGATTTGGATCATTCATCGACCTTGACAGTGCCATGGCAGTGGGCCTGCTTCCAGAGGTGGATCCTGATAAGATTCTTTACGTGGGTAATGGTTCTTTGATGGGTGCCTGGATGAGCGAACTCTCCAATCATATCAGGCAGGATGTTGTTTCAGTGGTACGGAAAATGACAAGCTTTGAGCTTTCGGAAGTTCCCGGCTTCAAAGATCAGTATGTAGCCTCACTTTTTCTGCCCCACACCGACATCAGCCTTTTCCCGGAAACAGCGCGACGAAGATCCAGCTAAAAAGCAGAAAATAAAAAAAAGGGGATGTTCATTTAAGAACATCCCCTTCTGGAAATCAATACAACCTGCGACAAGACTCTATTTGTGCATAGGAGCCTGATCTTTAGCCATACGTTCGATTTTACTTTCGGTTGCATCAGCGGTAGCTTTTGCATCCTGAGCTGTATTCTCTGCACTGCGAGCAGTTTTCAAAGCAGCATCAGCTGTAGCGTTAGCCTGTTGAGCAAGAGCTCTCACTTCATCAAGATCTCCATTGCTGGCACATCCTGAAAGGCCAATGATTGCGAGCAAAGCAAGTATTTTAACGGTATATTTCATAATAAGTCCTCTTTGTTAGTATTTAATAAAGTAAATAAGTTAGCAATACTTCATCTATATATATCAAAATAAGTAGCACTACAAGTTTATTTTTCCATAAAAACCATATTCAAAAAGAATCAAAAAAACCGTAGCTGTACATTTTTTTGACATACGGTTGGGGACTTACAAAAAACATTTCAACAGGTTTCAAATCATTGCAATGAGTTAACAACCCCATGACAGGAGGCAAATAGTGGGAAGGAGAATCCTTGAGAAAAACACTATTCACACACAGAGCCGCCTTCTCATCACAAGAACACCTTCACTCTTTTATCTTTAACTCTTTGATATCTACTGGTCAAAACAACTTCTATTGTGAAGCGAGATCCTGAGCAAAATGATTCAAGCAAATACCTTCAGACATTATATGGTGAGCTGTTGGACAGGTTGAATCTCCAGAATATTTCTTGGCTATTGCACCCTGCTCAGGGAAAAAGTCAAATTCTGTCATGGATTCACTGGCAGAAGCCATACTGTTGTCATATTTGTAACTTTTTTCACTTTTCTGAGTATTCTCTACTGACAGTGACATTCCTTCCATCATATCATCTTCGGAAAAAGCAAACGCCTGACTGCTAACAAAAAGCGAGACTGCAATTCCCGTCATTACTAATGCGATTGTTCTTTTCATTTTTCGTTCTCCCTTGAATTAAGTTGGTTCATATTGGTATTTCTTATCGATTCAGAATGATAACCAATATACGGGAGACTCTAAAAGGAAACAATCGGCGGAATATTTAAATCCTTCTAAACGAAACGCCTAGTTACTGTTGTCCGTATCTGCCTGACACTTCACTTTTGATTTTGAGAAAAATGAGGAAACACCTAAACCGCACATATCTCAGTTCTTCTTAACCTTGCCACTGGCAATGATTCACAAATTCGTGCTATTTTTTTCTCTGTACGAAACAAATCTCCAACTTTCCACTTAACCCCTCTTGATATGTGTTGTAGTGGAGAATATGGGCAAAAAAGTAATAAGTGGACATTCTGTTCCATGTACCGCTGCTTAATATCAACATAAGTGAAAAAAGTGGCTAGTTATCAGATAATATGATGGACATTGTCCATGTATTAACACTGTTACCTTCCCCCCCAAACTATAAGCATAACAAACATTTCATTTTAAAATCTTGCGCCAATAGAAAAGTATTACTATAATGGTATTACCAAAACTACTTATTCGGAGGTGACAAAATGCGTGTAACAACAAAAGGGCAAGTTACTATCCCCAGAAGCATCAGAGAGAGATTGGGTATTATCCCTGAAACAGATATAGATTTCCAAGAGGATAATGGGAGATTTTATATAGTTAAAACCACTAAACCAAAAGTGACACATAAATTCAAAAAACTTCGTGGTATTGCAACAGCAAAAATGACAACGGATCAAATTCTGAATCTAACGCGAGAAAGATAATGAACGGTGTATTAATTGATTCATGCGTGTTGCTGGACTTATTTACAGATGATGCTAATTGGGCAAACTGGTCTGAAAACATATTGGATTACTACAGTCAAACCAATACTTTTTACATTAATTCCATCGTTTACACTGAAGTTTCAATAGGGTTCAATAAAATTGAAGAATTAGAAAAAGCTATCGAGCAGCTAAGTATAAAAGTATTAGAAATACCTCGTGAGGCTCTTTTTTTGACTGGAAAAGCGTTTCTTAAATACAGAAAAAACAAGGGCACAAAAAATGCACCGTTGCCTGATTTCTTTATTGGAGCACATGCTACTGTGTCATCTTTTGATTTAATCACCAGAGATATAAAGAAGTTCAGAACATATTTCCCCCAAGTCAAATTAATCCATCCACAATTACAGTAAGGTACTGTATTGATGGATGTTTTCTTTTTTCCGGTGTGCTATCAAACATTTCACTTCAAACACGACCAACTACAGCTTAATTTTACTATTCTGAAAGGATAAAATCAGGACAAAACTTAATTGATGGAAGAATAGAAATGGTCTCTGAGTTGAACGGTAAGTTCACTGGTTGTCTTACAAGAAAGTTTTTTCATGATATTGGCCCGATGAACTCGAACCGTTTTAGGGCTGATAAAAAGAGCATCTGCAATTTTTTGAGTGTTGTATCCTTTGGCAATGAGACTGCTGAGTTCTTTTTCCCTTGATGTTAGAGAGGAATGACTGTTGTCCAGTGACGCCTGCTCACCTTCATTGATAATCATACTATTAACAAGGCTTGCAGTAACCGTTGAGCTGAGGTAGGTCTGATTGCTATCGACTTCCTTAATAGCAGTTACAAGTTCTTCCACCGGATCAGATTTCAGTACATACCCGCTGCAACCCGTCTGCATAGCTTTACAAATATAACTCGGATCATCATGCATGCTATAGATAATAATACGAGTTTTTGGCGCAGAAGAACGGATTGGTTTTATCATATCAATTCCAGACAGCCCTTCCATCGAGATATCAAGAACAACCACATCAGGATGTGTTTTCTCAATGACACGCAAACCAGACAATCCGTCATCAGCCTCCCCAACAACCTGAAATTCATACGAATTTCCGAGCAAATTGGAGATCCCAAGGCGTAAAAGATGGTGATCATCCACTAGAACAACGCTTATGATAGTTTTTTTCACTTCCATATTTCAAAACAGAAAAACCTTATATCCGGCAAGAAAACGGACAATACCGGCTGACTTAATTAGTCAGGACGTAGCTGAATATGCGAAGAATTAACCTCATAACAAGAATAGCAGTTCTGCCTCCGGAGAACAAGAATAAATCCATATTTTACAGAGGCCTTGACTTATCCACATAATTATAGGAGATTAATTCCTTAATTAGGCTTTTTTAGTAACATTGCAGAGAGATATAACAAGAAACTCCCCAGTCTACATTCTCACCTTCGAGGTATTGGCAATATGCATGTATCAGTCAAAAAGGCTTCTGGAATCTTACGAAACTCTGACACACAAAGTATTTCCCCTCTTTCTCTACTGATTCTTTTATTGCTCTTACTGATACCCTCCTTAGCCAATGCAGAATTTGTTTTTACTGATAGGAATGAAGACCTTGTAGCCGATGTACCCATTGCAGAAGACAAGTGGGTTAATCCTGAAGTTCTAACCTTCTGTATCGTCCCGGAAACTGATGGAAAGGATTATGACGAACGCTACAAACCTCTGGCTAATCATATTGCAGCGGTAACCGGCCGCAAAGTGGAGCATTTAATGCTAGGCTCAAGCACTGAACAAATTATGGCTATGAGTGACGGTCGCTTGCACATAGCCGGATTTTCGACGGGTACAACGGTTTTTGCAGTCAATCTTACCGGATATATCCCTGTGGCAGCCAAAGGAAAGGATAATGAACTGAACGGCTACCAAATGCAGGTAATAACCGAATCCGCAACAGATAATTATATCCTCCCGGATCTTAAAGGTAAACGCATTGCCCACAGTACGCCAACTTCCAACTCAGGTAATCTTGCTCCTCGTGCCCTGCTGCCGGAATTAGGCCTGACTCCTGAAAAAGATTATGAAGTTCTCTTTTCGGGCAGCCATCGGGAATCCATTCTTGGCGTTGCAAATGGTT
This sequence comes from Desulfocapsa sp., assembly GCA_030635405.1. Next base: position 469 of record DAOVZA010000057.1, on the reverse strand, counting down.
TATATGATGGAGCGGCAATCGCCTCGAGTGTACTGTATCGTATGTTAAAAAATGGCGAAGTTAACAACAAAGATATTCGTATTCTCTATTCCAGCCCCACATTCCCTACTCTTTCGATTGGCTACGCCCATAACCTGCACCCGGAACTTGCCGCAAATATAACAAAAGCTCTGACCACGTACCTTATTCCACCACAACTGCACAAACACTATAAGGGAGCAGATCGTCTCGTTCCTATTTCCTATAAAAAGGACTGGGAAATTGTCCGCTTTATCGCCAATGCCAGCGGAGTTGAATATACGAAAAAAGCACTGCTGGAAATGAAAAAGAAATAACAACTTCCAAACCTCTCATAATTTAAAATGTTCCAAAGTATCCGCCTCCAGGTAATACTGTTTTTCTTTATTACCACAGCTGTATCAATTATCTGTTTCGGATCTTATCTCAGCTGGAAACAGTACACCGAAGA